>JASHRP010000280.1 GCA_030037375.1 Bryobacteraceae bacterium
TCGCCCGGTGGCGAGTTCCAAAAGATTCCCTGGACGGCGCTCGGACACACGGACCCGGCGGCCGCGCTCACTCTTGACTCTTTGCGCGGAGGGTTATGGCTGGGATTCGGCGAAGGCGGCATCGTTCGGTACGACAGCGGAAAGGTTCAAGCCTCCTATTCGGCCTCCGACGGTTTGGCCGGGGGACGAATCTACCAGATCGTCCCCGAGAAAGACGGGGCTCTGAAAGATGGCGGACTGTGGATCGCCGCCGCCGGCGGGCTCAGCCGCTTTAAAGACGGCCGGTTCGCGACACTTTCGAGCCGCAATGGCTTGCCCTGCGACAAGGTGATGTGGATGGCGGAAGGCGACGATCATTCGCTCTGGCTGGGCATGCCCTGCGGTCTGACGCGCGTTACCGAATCGGATCTGGCGGCGTGGAAGGCGGATGCGCGCCATTCGATCCAGCCTCTGGTTCTGGACGAAGCCGATGGCGCGAGAATGCCTGCGGAAGTGGGCGGGTACGTACCGCACGCTTCCAAATCCACCAACGGGGACATTTGGTTCTACACCGGGGAAGGCCTCGAAATCGTCGATCCGCGGCGTCTCACGTCGAACAAGCTGCCTCCGCCGGTGCATATCGAATCGGTCGTTGCCGATCACAATCTCGTTTCCGATTCTCGCCTCCCAGCGCTAACCCGCGATCTGGAGATCGATTACGCCGCGCTGAGTCTGGTTGCGCCGGAGAAAAACCGGTTCAAATACAAACTTGAAGGCTATGACCGCGATTGGGTCGATGCCGGCAACCGGCGCCAGGCGTTCTACACGAATTTGTCCCCGCGTGATTACCGCTTCCGGGTGATCGCGGCGAACAACAGCGGCGTGTGGAATGAAGCGGGAGCTTCGTTCGACTTCTCCATCGCGCCGGCCTACTATCAAACTCGGTGGTTTCAAGCGCTGTGTGGCATCGTAGGTCTGGCGCTGCTCTGGGGGATTTACCGATTCCGGCTGTATCAGCTCGGGCGGGAATTCAACGTGCGCCTGGATGAACGCGTCCTGGAGCGCACCCGCCTCGCGCGCGACTTGCACGATACGCTGCTGCAGAGTTTCCAGGGGTTGATGCTGCGCTTGCAGGTGATCGACGATCAGATCGCGCCCGGAAAGTTGAAGGAGCAGTTCGAGCAGACTCTGGAACGGGCGGATCAGGCGATTGCGGAGGGCCGCAGCGCCGTCTATGACCTGCGATCCTCCACCCTCCTCACGAATGAACTGGCCGGAGCGATCAAAACGCTGGGCGATGAGTTAGCCGCGGATAATCCCGCCGTGTTCCGCTTGGGGGTGGAGGGTCCGTCGCAAGAGCTGCACCCGATCATTCGCGACGAGATTTACCGCATCGCTCTCGAAGCCTTGCGAAATGCGTTTAACCACGCCCGCGCGCAGAATATTGAAGCGGAGCTCGCGTATGGACAGCGGGTGTTCCGCCTGCGCATTCGGGATGACGGGAGCGGCGTTCCAAGCGAGATGCTGGAACGGGGACGTGAGGGGCATTACGGACTCCCCGGGATGCGCGAGCGAGCCGCGCGAATCGGCGGCACGCTGGAGATCTGGAGCGGGGCCGGAACCGGTACGGAGATCGAGTTCACGATGGCGGCGCGGTCGGCTTACCGCAAGCCCGCCGGGCGGCATTTCTTCCGGTTTTTCCAACGGAAAGCGGGGTAGAACGCTGCCATAATGGGCGACATGCCGGGCACGCGCACGATGCTTGCGGTTGTAGCGCTCACGGCCGTCCGGTGCGCCTTCGCTCTGAATCCCGACCTGGACGTCAGTCAGTACGCGCACGCCTCGTGGAGATATCGCGACGGTTTTGCCAGGGGCGGGATCCAGGATATGGCCCAGACGCCCGACGGGTATCTCTGGCTAGGCACAAGGCTCGGCTTGCTGCGTTTCGATGGCGTGCGCGCCGTCGCGTGGGAGCCGCCGGCCGACCAGTCAGGCAAGGCTCAGGCTCTTCCCTCCAGCTACATCTCAAAGCTCCTCGCCGCGCGCGATGGGACCCTTTGGATCGGGACCAGAGGCGGGCTGGCGAGTTGGAAGGACGGCAAGCTGACTCAGTATGCGGAGTTGGCCGCGTTACAAGTCGAGGTGATGCTGGAGGATCGAGAGGGCTCCCTATGGGTGGGGGCATACGACCTGCCGATCGGCAAGCTGTGCGAGATTGCGAAAAGCAGCGTCCGGTGCGACCCGGAGTTTCACGAGTCGTCGCCATTCGGATTGCACGAGGACCGAAAAGGAAATCTCTGGGTCGGATCAGAGAAGGGGCTGTGGCGATGGGAGCCGGGACCTCCGAAGTTGTTCGATCTGCCCCAATCGGGCGGGGTTCAGGGGATCGTGGATGCCGACGACGGCGGCGTACTGGTCTCAGCCACGGATGGGATCAAGAGGCTGGTTGACGGGAAATTCGAAATGGCCTTTCCGCTGCCACCGGCGCTGCGAGGCTTGGAGCGGCAGATTCTTCGGGATCGCGACGGGGCGCTGTGGGCAGCGACGAACGGTGGAGGTTTGGTACACATCCACCGGGGCAAGTTGGATGTGTTTTCGCGATCGGACGGTTTGACAGGCGACCATGTTGATAATCTCTTTGAGGATCGAGAAGGCAGTATTTGGGTTTCTACATCCAACGGGCTCGACCGTTTTCGCGAACTTCCCGTTGTCACCTATTCCGCCGGCCAGGGAATCTCGGGCGCGGCGGGGGCGGTGTTAGCGGCGAGGGATGGCCGCGTTTGGTTCAGTAGTGGAGGCTTGCACCGGTTGAATCATGGTGAAGTGACGGCGTACCGGCAGCACGGTACCACTGAGCCGTCGAAGGTGCGGGAGATTCACGGAAGCGGAGTGCCGGAGCACATTGCCTCTCTTTTTCGGGACTCGCGCGGGCGAATTTGGGTTGCCGGTCTGGAAGGCGTGGGCTATCTGGAGGGCGACCGGTTTGTTCGTTCGGCTGCGCCTGGCGGGCAGATTAGCACGCTCACGGAGGACCCCGCTGGGAATCTGTGGATTCCCTATACGGATCGAGGTCTTTTCCACTTATCGCCTGACAATGAGGTTCAACAGTTTCCCTGGAGCAGCGTCGGACCCAACGACCCCGCAATTCCCCTTGCTGACCCTGCATCTGGAGGGCTGTGGCTGGGATTTCGCAAGGGTGGTGTCAGCTATTTTCGTGATGGCCAAGTTCGCGCATCGTATTCAGCCGCTGGTGGGCTAGCTCGGGGTCAGGTGAATCAGCTTCGGCTCGACCGGCAGGGCGCGCTGTGGATCGCCACCGATGGCGGGCTCAGCCGATTGAAGGACAACCGGGTCGTTACCCTGACGAGCAAGGACGGATTGCCTTGCGATTCTGTTCAATGGTCGATGGAAGACGACGCGCAATCGCTTTGGCTGGGCATGCCGTGCGGGCTGGCGCGGGTTGCCCGGTCTGAGCTGGATGCATGGGCTACCGCGGACGGCAAGCTGGGCCGGATGATCCAGACGACGGTCTTCGACGACTCCGACGGCGCGAGAATGCCTGGCGCGGTTGGCGGCCAGGGTCCGCATGTGGACAAATCCCCGGACGGGAAACTGTGGTTTGGAACCAACGAGGGACTGGATGTTGTCGATCCGCGCCACCTGCCTTTCAACAATCTGCCTCCGCCGGTGCAGATCGAGCAGATCAAGGCGGATGGAAAAATCTTCGGAACGGCATCCGTGCAGCGGCTGCCGGCGCTGGTCCGGGAACTGGAGATCGATTACACCGCTCTTAGCCTGGTTGCGCCGGAAAAGAATCGATTCAAGTACAGGCTGGAGGGTCACGATCCGGATTGGATCGATGCCGGCACGCGGCGGCAGGCGTTCTATAACGATCTTGCTCCGCGCAGTTATCGCTTTCGGGTGATCGCATCGAATAATAGCGGAGTGTGGAATGAAACCGGCGACACGCTCGAGTTTTCGATCGCACCCGCCTATTACCAGACGCGCTGGTTCCAGGCGGTGTGCGGTCTCGCTGGCTTGGCGCTGCTGTGGGGGTTGTATCGATTCCGGCTCTATCAGCTCTCGCGCGAATTCAATATCAGCTTGGAAGCGCGTGTCAGCGAGCGCACACGTCTGGCGCGCGATCTGCACGATACGCTGCTGCAAAGCTTCCAGGGATTGATGCTTCGGTGGCAGGTGGTCGACGACCAGATCCCGCCGGGAAAGTTGAAGGAACAGTTCGAGCAAACTCTGGAACGGGCGGATCAGGCGATTGCGGAGGGTCGCACCGCCGTGTACGACCTGCGGTCTTCGGCCACCATCACGAATGAACTGGCCGAGGCGGTGCAGACGCTGGGCAATGAGTTGGCCGCGGAAAACCCTGCGGTGTTTCGATTGACGGTGGAAGGTCCGTCGCGGGAGCTGCACCCGATCATCCGCGACGAGATTTACCGCATCGCGATTGAGGCGCTACGCAACGCGTTTCATCATGCCAATGCCCAGCACATTGAAGCGGAGCTCGCGTATGGGGAGCGTGTCTTCCGCCTTCGTATCCGGGATGACGGGAAGGGCATTCCGAGCGGGATGCTGGAACAGGGCCGAGCCGGGCATTACGGACTTGCCGGGATGCGGGAGCGGGCTCAACGAATCGGCGGGAAGCTGGAGATTTGGAGCGGGGCCGGCACGGGTACGGAGATCGAGCTGACGCTCGCGGCTCGGTTGGCGTACAAGCCTGCGGGGGCTTTGTTCCGGTTTTTCCAAAGGAAGGCGGGATGAGCGCAGGGATCATGCCACGCGTGCGGCCCGTCATCATGACTGTCCTGCTGACGGCCGCGCATGCTCTTGCTCTCGACCCTTCGCTCGACATCAATCAGTACGCCCACCGCGCGTGGACCATTCGCGACGGCTTTCTGAAGGCCCCGATTCAATCGATCGCCCAGACGCCGGACGGCTATCTGTGGCTGGGAACGCAGCTCGGTTTGGAGCGCTTCGACGGAATCCGCACGGTCTCCTGGGAAGCGCCGGCGGGCGAGCGGCTTCCCAGCACGAACATCACCAGGCTGCTGGTGAGTCGCGATGGGCGGCTGTGGATCGGCACATCGGCTGGCCTCGCCAGTTGGAAGGATGGCAAGCTCACGCATTATGCGGCGCTCGATGGGCAGTTTATATCCGCGCTTCTGGAGGACCACGAAGGGACTGTATGGGCCGGTTCCATCGGGATTCCCACGGGACGGTTG
>JASHRP010000281.1 GCA_030037375.1 Bryobacteraceae bacterium
CGGGCTCCTGGTCGGCGCGACCGCAGCCGCATCCGCCGTCGTCATCTTCGCCTATTTCCTCGGTTTTGCCGCGGGAAGCTGGGCCATCGGAGCAGTGGCCCGCCGGCGTCGCATCGCCCGACCCCTCCGCGCCTACGGGGCTTTCGAATTCCTCGCCGGAGCCTCCTGCGTCGCCTTTTCCTATCTCTTCCACCCCATCGTCGGCGCCCTGGCTCCTTGGCAAAGCCTCTATTCGAATCCGCTACTCAAATTCGCGATCCGCTTCGCCTTCGGAGGCATCCTTATTCTTCCCACCGCTGCGTTAATGGGCGCGTCATTCCCGCTGATCGCCCAAGCCGTCGACCGCTACAATCTCTCCGCCGGACGATCTTGGCTCCGAGCCTACGCATCGAACCTCGCCGGCGCGCTGTTCGCCGCCGTCGCCGGAGCCTACGCGCTTCTCCCTCTCATCGGAATCCGAGGCGCGCTCTGGCTCTGCTTCGCCATCTGTACCATCGTCTTTCTCATCTGCCTCATCGCTGGCCGAGCCATCGAATCCGCGGACTTCGCGCCTTCAGTCCAATCACCCTCCGAACCCAACGCGAACTCGGATCGCGAGATCGATCATCACGCGTGGACCCTCCTCCTCGGAGCCTTCGCCTCCGGTTTCGCCTTCTTCGCTCTCGAAGTCCTCTGGACGCATCTCATCTCTACTGCGATCGGCAACAGCGTCTACGCCTTCTCCGCGATGCTCGCCACCGTTCTGGCCGGATTGCTGATCGCCGCCTTCCGCGTCGAACGCTCAGCCGAAAAACACGCGGCCATCAGCTACTCCCGCATCTTCCAGCTAACGGCGCTCTTTCTTCTGATCCAACTCCGCTTCTGGGATTGGATCCAAGCCGCCTATCTCGTCCCGCTCCCAGCCTTCCTCCGCAACTTCTACGGCGTCGAAGGCTACAAGCTCCTGCTGGCCGCTCTGCTCATCGTCCCCTCCGCGACTCTTCTCGGCTCCATCTTCCCGAGTCTCCTCCGCAGCCCCATTCTCGAGCGCCCCGGCCGTTCTTATCTTGTCGGCTATCTCAACACCGCGAATTCGCTCGGTTGCATCCTCGGCGCGATCGCCGGAATCTTTCTCCTGATCCCCGCGCTAGGAGCCGAATGGTCCCTCAAGCTCATCATCCTCATCGCGCTCGCCATGGGCATGCTCTTCGCTTTCCGCGAAGGACAATCTCGCCGCAAGCTCCTCCGCACCGCCGAAGGCATTTTACTCGTCGGCCTTTGCGCGATCCTCTGCCGCTGGGACCATCGCCTCATTGCCGCCGGATTGAACGTCTATTTCGGCCAGACCCAGCCCACCGAATCCGGAGCAGCCGGGTCCGCCTCGAGTTCCTCAACTCCCGATTCATCCAGCTCCGGTGCGAAGCTCGTTTTCTTCGATGAATCCGTGCAAGGCGGCATGACTTCCGTCCTCGAGCTCACCAACGCCCGAGGCGTCAAAGAGCACGTCATGCTCACCAACGGCAAATTCGAAGGCACCGACGATCTCGTGCAACAAGGCTACGCGCAGATCGGTGTCGCCGCCATCCCGTCGCTCTACAACTCCAACTTCGGCCCGTCGCTGCTCATTGGACTCGGCACCGGGCACAGCGCTCTCGCGCTCGCCCGTCTCGGCTATAGCGATGTCGATATCGCCGAGTTCGCGCCCGGCGTCGTCCGCGCCTCTCGATCCCAATTCTCCCACCTCACCGAAGGCGTCCTTGATTTTCCCAACGTCTCGCTGAAGCTCGAAGACGGCCGCAACGTCCTCGCTTCAAACTCGAGCCGGAAATACGATCTCATCACCGTCGAAATCACCAGCGTCTGGTTCGCCGGCGCGACCAATGTCTATTCAAAGGAATTCTACGAGCTGGTCAAGCAGCGCCTTCGTCCCGGCGGCGTTCTCCAGCAGTGGCTCCAGCTTCACCACATCAGCCCGCGCGAGGTCGCCTCGACCGTCGCCACCGTTCGCGCCGTCTTTCCGTATGTCAGCTTTTGGTACACCGGAGGGCAGGGAATGATCGTGGCGACGTCTCAGCCGCAAACCACCACTCCTGAACGCGAAGCCCTCCTTGCCGATCGCATGCGCGCGCTCATTCCAGGTGATCCATCCATGCAAGCAGCCGTCGCGGATCGCACGTTTCACTCCCGCGTCATCAGCCCCACCGGCGTCGACCGCATGCTCGCCTCCGTCCCCGCCGTCATCAACACCGACCACAACCGCTGGCTCGAATACGCCACTCCCCGCTTCAACTGGTCCGAAACCGACTGGATCCCCGTCAACCTGAACTTCCTCCGTGGCTTCGACCCCGGCGCCGGAGCACAATAGCGCATGCGCTCTAGAAGCTCCGTTTGCAGCGTTGGAAGGCGCAGGCTATGTTATGTCGAGAAAATCAATCGTGAGATCGACAATGCCATCGCGTCGAGCACAGTGACTTCGCTCGAAGACGGGCTGCGTGCGCGCCGAGAGCGGCGCGCCCAGAAGTGAGTTTCGCTTCGCCCAGCCGTTTGAGGATTAAGCTTCTTCTCGGCCAGCACTTCAAGGACCCACTGAAACACCGCTTGATGTGTTTCCACGTCCATTAACCGCCTGGTCCGAGAAATGGTCGAGTGGCGCGGCACACTCTGATCCAGCGCGATCCGCACGAACGATCGGATCGACAGACTGTCGCTGGCGCGCCAGGCGATTCCTCGTTCCGAATCGATTCCTTCGAAGTAGCCCACCATCAGCAGCCGGAAATAGATCCCGGCGCCAAGCCCGGCCGTCCTACTTCGCCGCCATAGAAATCCTCGCAAATCGTTTCGACATATTCGTCGAACTTCGTGTCGTCCGGGATCTGATTCAGCCGTTGGCAAAACGGATGGCTCGCACTCACCGGCAACGCCGCCGTCGGCGTCCATAGCCCTTCTGCCGCACGCGCTTCTGTCGTCGTCCCACCGCCATGCTATATAGGACGATTCAAACGTCCGCGAGGTCACGTGTGTGGGCCAGGGCCTCGCGGAAAACGCGACATCAGTTAGACTGTTTTTGCAAGGCTATTATTGATCGAATGATGGAAGGAAGCCTACGAAACGCCATCTGGTTATCCTTGCTCTGGGCTATGACTGCGGTTGCAGCCGATGTGACTGGGCTGGCGCTGCAGTCAGAAGCTAAGATCACGGCTCAGACGGCCGGCGCGCCGTTCGAAGGCGAACCTGCGGCGTCGATTTGGGCGATTTCATTTTCGCCCAACGGCCAATACCTAGCATTTGGTGTGCAGTTCGTTCGAGCCAACGACTTCAACTTTCCCTCATATCTCCTCGTCGTATCGCCGGCCAGGCCGGATGTTGTGCTGAAGAAATTTGAAATGCCACGACACCCGGCAATGCGCAACGTGTCTCGATTGGTCTGGAGTGCAGACAGTAGATACCTCGGCGTAACGCCCTACGGGAACGACTGGTACCAAGTGGCCGTCGTTGATTTGGACGCCAATCAGGTGCGCGTCGTCTCGAATCGTAACGGCTCTGGATGGTGCGACGGGGTGGGAGGACTTCTTCCTGGGCCCCAGGTGCTCGAATACTGCGCTGGCAGCAATCAAACAACCGTGCGCTTTTTCCGGCTCGACGGCGCCGCTGCGCAGGAGGAATGGATCCTCCTTAAGCCAGCCGCGTTCTTGGGTGTCACTCCCGACGGAGGGATGCTGGCGCTGGACTTTCCTATCGGGCAGATTTCAAAGCCCGTGCGACATGAAATCGTGATTTTCAACTTGAATGATCGTAGCGAGGCTCGGCGTTGGTCCTTGGACGATGCGCAGGTCTACAACGGGACGTTCGCGCAATCAGGGAGAGCGTTTTGCACGGTCGCCGACCCAACGTGGTCTCGATGGAACATCGAGTCACGTGCCGCAGTATCGCGACCGGCCAAGAAACTTCTAAGAGCGCCGTTGTCCGCGGACCGCTGTTTGTCATCGGAGCCGCCGGCGACCAGCTCGTCTCACAGCACTCCGCGGCCCTGATCCTACCTTTTTCTCTCTTTGGCACTCGATACATCTTTACGGGCGAAGATCGGTTTCTCTCTGATGTTCAAACCGGACGGAAGTCCGCTTCATGGCGGGTCGATACGCAATGGGTGCTGCCAAAAGCTGATGCCTTTTTCCAGAGCGCGGTTTCGTCCGATGGGGGCATGGTCGCGATTGGCGGCTCAGGCACTCTCCGAGTGTATCGCGTCCGCCAGTAAGCGCTGCCTTTCACCGCGGGCTGCTAGGGCCCGCGCTTTAAAGATTCGCCGCGCTAAGATCCGCTGAACCCGCTGCTCGAAATCGTGCTCAAAATGATGCTGATCGGGTTGAGGTTCGCGCTGCTGGCCGAACCGTTCGAAGTGGAAGCGGAGCTGGAATTCGCTGTCTGAGTGGTTTCATCACCGGACCCGTGATGGTGGTGATGATGGTGACCACCCTGGATGGCTTGCGCCAGATCCTGAATATTGGGCAGTTGGCCGCTTTGCGAGGCGCTGCTAAAATCCGTGGCCAGTTGGTTGAGCTGGTTCGCCTCAGTCGTGTTGCCATCGGACTGCGCTGTTGAGGCCGCGGATTGCAGATTGGTCGCGATTTGTCCGGTGAGTTGCTGATACTCCGTCGGATTGGTTTCCTGAAGCTGTTGAAGCGTGCTCAACAGTTGGGCCAGCGGCGAGAGTTCGTTCTGATCCGCGCCGGGACCTCCGCCGACGCTCGATGAGCCGGTGCTTTGTGTGCTGCCGGCCGGACCGCCGGTCTGAGCGCTGTTGGTGACGGAGTTGAGATAAGTGTCCGCGAGGTTGGAGAGAGGAGAAATGCTCATGCCACGCTTGTGGCACGCCCATCGCCATTTGTGCCGCGGTTAACTTATTGAGAAGGTTCAGGCGGCCGGGCGCTGAAGCGTCAGAAATACGCCGCGACGGCAGTTTCCCGCCGCCTTCGGCGGATCTGCGGGATTATTTGACCGGCTCCATTCCCTTGCCGCGCAGCACGGGACCTACGGCCGGCCCGGCCAAAAACTTCAGAACGGCCGCTCGCCCGGGAGAGCCTGCGCCTTGGGCATTTGCCGCGGCCGCGAATCCTACGTAGCTCTGGAACTCGGCGGGCAGAGTACCTGCGAGCTCCACTCCCGGCGCGGGAAGGATTTCGCTCACCAAAGTCAGAATGATATCGGCGCTGCCAGCAGCTACTCGCTCGTTGGCTCGAGTCGAGCCCTGCTCCAGGATGGTTTTCTGCTTCATCGCAGCGGCGATTCCCATCTTCTGAAACATCTCCTCGACGTGAACGCGGCTCGCGCCGTCCCCCGCGTAGGTGATGGCTTTGGCCGCCAGCAGAGTTCGCTTGAGCGCATCGGCGTTGTGGACGTCGGGCTTAGGCGCGCCTTTGCGAATTCCAATGCCGACCCCCGCTCGCGCTACGTTGACGCGCGCCATTGGCGACAGCTTCCCGGACTGGATCAGCGCGTCGATTACGTCGGAGGTCAAAATCGCGACGTCGAAGCGATCGCCGTTCTCGATCTTTTGCTTCAAAGCCGTCGACGTGCCGTACTCGATTTCGACCGGTGAGCCCGCGGCGCGCTCGCATTGCGGGCGCAGTTCTTCGATCACCGCCTTCACGCCGTTGGAGGCCAAAACGTGAACCTGGCCGAGCAGGGTGATGGCCGAGACGGCTAAGAGCGTTGCATAAACCGGCAGTTTCATGTGGGACCTCGCTCCACGGAGCGGTCTTCATTGTATACCGGGACCGTAGCTTGTCACGCGAAGCCGCAGTCACGCGGCCGTGTCTTGACAAAATATCAGATTAGATATAGTCTAAATTTTGGATGAGCGCCGAGGCGATCAAACGATCCCTGGAAGCCGGCGGATTGCGGTGCACTCCGCAGCGCTACGCAGTGATGGCGTTCCTCATGCAGCACCCCAAGCATCCCACTGCCGCGGAAATTTTCGAGGCTGTCAATCGCGTGGACCCGCGCTGTTCCCGGGCCACAACCTACAACAATCTGCGTGATCTGGTCGAGGCGGGATTGGTGCGCGAAGTGGCCGTCGAAGGCCGCGCCGCGCGCTTCGATGTGACCGGCATGCGGCATCACCACTTCATCTGCGACCGCTGCGGCAACGTAGAGGACATGGAGTGGTACGACGTTCCCAAACCCGTCTCGGGCTCGCTCGGCAAGCGGGTGCTTCGCGAGTGCGAAGTGATCTTACGCGGATTGTGCGCCAAGTGCGCTCCGCGAAAACTGTCCAACTAATTCCTAACTAATTCGAAGGAGATACATACATGGCAACTGAAACCAAGTGCCCGGTTCTCAGCCACACGGCGGCTGGGGCTCCCGGCAATGCCGGCTGGTGGCCGAACCAGCTAAACCTCAAGATCCTGCACCAGCATTCAAAAAAGTCCAATCCCATGGAGAAGGATTTCGACTACGCGAAAGAGTTCAAGACCCTCGACCTCGATGCGGTCGTCAAGGACCTGCACGCAGTGATGACAGATTCGCAGCCATGGTGGCCCGCCGACTTCGGGCACTATGGGCCGTTCTTCATTCGTATGGCATGGCACAGCGCGGGCACATACCGCATCGGCGACGGCCGCGGTGGAGCGGGCTACGGCACGCAGCGTTTTGCGCCGCTGAATAGCTGGCCCGACAACGCCAGCCTCGATAAAGCTCGCCGCTTGCTCTGGCCGATCAAGCAGAAGTATGGGAAGAAGATTTCCTGGGCCGATCTCATGGTGCTCGCCGGCAATGTTGCCTTGGAGTCGATGGGCTTCAAGACTTTCGGTTTCGCCGGCGGCCGCGAAGATTGCTGGGAGCCGCCGGAGGACATCTTCTGGGGCCCTGAGACCACGTGGCTGGGGGACAAGCGCTACACCGGCGAGCGCGTGCTCGACAATCCGCTGGGCGCGGTTCAGATGGGCCTGATTTACGTGAACCCGGAAGGCCCCAATGGCAAGCCGGATCCGCTGGCCGCGGCTCGCGACATCCGTGAAACTTTCCGCCGCATGGCGATGAACGACGTGGAGACGGTCGCGCTGATCGCCGGCGGACACACGTTCGGAAAGACTCATGGCGCTGCCGATCCCAGCAAGTATGTCAGCCGCGAGCCGGAAGCCGCCAGCATCGAAGAGCAAGGCTTCGGCTGGAAGAACAGCTTCGGCACCGGCGCGGGTCCGGACGCCATCACCAGTGGCATCGAGGTTACCTGGACCACGACGCCGGTGAAGTGGAGCAACAACTATCTCGAAAACCTGTTCAATTACGAGTGGGAACTCACGAAGAGTCCCGCCGGCGCGAATCAATGGACTCCCAAGAACGGTGCCGGAGCGGGCACCGTCCCCGCCGCACATGACAAATCGAAGCGGATCGCTCCCGGAATGCTCACCACCGATCTTGCATTGAGGATGGATCCGATCTATGAGCCGATCTCGAGGCGCTTCCTTGAGCATCCCGACGAACTCGCCGAGGCGTTTGCAAAGGCCTGGTATAAGCTGACGCACCGCGACATGGGACCGAAGTCGCGTTACCTCGGCCCGCTGGTTCCCAAGGAAACGCTGATCTGGCAAGACCCGGTTCCGGTCGTCGATCATGAACTGATCAATGACCGGGACGCCGTGGCGCTGAAAGCCAAGATCCTCAAATCCGGGCTGCCGATCTCCGACCTGGTCACGACCGCGTGGGCTTCCGCGGCCACGTTCCGCGGCTCCGACAAACGCGGTGGAGCGAACGGGGCGCGCATCCGCCTCGCGCCGCAAAAGGACTGGGAAGTGAATCAGCCGGCTGGGCTCGCGAAGACGCTCGGGACGCTGGAAGGAATCCAGAAGGAGTTCAACAGCACCGGCGGAAAGAAGAAGGTCTCGCTTGCGGACCTGATCGTCCTGGGCGGCGACGCGGCCGTCGAGGAAGCCGCGAAAAAAGCCGGCCACGACGTGAAGATTCCCTTCTCTCCGGGCCGCACCGATGCTTCGCAGGACCAAACCGATGTCGAGTCCTTCTCCGTGCTGGAGCCGCACGCGGACGGCTTCCGCAACTACTTCCACCCGAACGGAGATCACAGACCGGTGGAGGAGCAACTGATCGACAAGGCGCAGTTGCTGACGCTGACCGCCCCTGAGATGACCGTTCTCATCGGCGGCCTGCGCGCTTTGGGCGCGAACTTCGGGCAGTCCAAGCACGGCGTGTTCACCAACCGGCCGGGTACGCTGACGAATGATTTCTTCGTCAACCTGCTCGACATGAACACGAAGTGGCAGCCCGCCGCGGAAGAGGGCATTTATGAGGGACGCGACCGCAAGTCCGGCGCGGTCAAGTGGACCGGCACCCGTGTCGATTTGATCTTCGGTTCAAACTCGGAGCTCCGTGCGCTCGCGGAAGTCTACGGATCGAACGACGCGAAGGATTCGTTCGTGCAAGACTTCGCCGCCGCGTGGGGCAAGGTGATGAACCTCGACCGCTTCGACCTCGCTACCACTTAAGAACGATCATTTCTTAGGCAGAGCAAGCACCATATATTGACCCGGTCCCGGCGGATTCTCCTTTGAGGTGACCGCCGGGCCGCGGGCCATCAGGCCGTTGCCGCCGGCGACGCATAACACGATGTACTGACGCCCGGCGACTTCATAAGACGCGGGCACGCCTTCGGAAGCGGCGGGAAGGTTCATCTCCCAAACCACCTTGCCGTTGTCTTCATCGTAGGCGCGGAGCTTGCGGTCAGTTGAGGTCGCGACGAAGATCAATCCGCCGTTTGTCACGAGCACGCCGCCGCGCGGGAAGAAGCTGCCAGTGGCCTCTTTCGCATCGAGCGAAGGAACCGTGCCATCGGGAACCTGCCACTTGATCGTCCCGGTATTCAGATCGATCGCGGTCAACTGCGACCACGGCGGAGTGATCGGCGAAAGACCGTTCGACTGGATCATGAAATCGTAAGGCGCGTTGTAGTGGGTGAAGCCATCATCGACCGGCGGAGGCGCGGGAGCAGGTGCCGCGGGAGGTGTGAATTCGCCGCCTTTCGCGTCACCACCCTTTGCGCCGCCTCGACCGCGGCCACCGCCTCCACCGCCCGCGCCGCCGCGACCGGCTCCCGGCAGAACCAGCTTGAGGGTCATCGGCATCTCTTTCGACACGATGTAGATCATGCCCTTGCTCGGGTTGACGCCGGAGCTGCCCCAGTTAGCTCCGCCGTTGTTGCCGGGCATCTCAATAGAGCCGCGCAGGCTCGGCGGAGTGAAGAGGCCTTCGTTGCGGTAGGTTTTGAGAACGTTCAGAACTTTCGCTTTGTCCTCGTCCGATAAGTAAGGATTGATGTCCTTCTCCGTGAAAGACTGCCGCGCGAAAGCCGGAGGCTTGGTTGGAAAAGGTTGCGTCGGCGAAGAGAATTCGCCGGGAACATCGGACTGCGGTACCGGGCGCTCTTCAATGGGCCAGAGCGGCTTGCCGGTTTCGCGCTCGAATACATAAAGGAAGCCGAACTTGGTGGGCTGCGCGACCACGTCCACGTTCTTGCCGTCATGCTTCACGGTGAGGAGCTTGGGCGCGGTGGGGATGTCGTAATCCCACAGGTCGTGGTGGACCATCTGGAAATGCCACAGGCGCTTGCCCGTGCGCACGTCGAGCGCAACCAGCGAATTGCCGAACAGATCGTCGCCCTTGCGATTCGCGCCGTAGAAATCGTAGCGGGCGGTGCCGAAGGGGATGAACGCGATGCCTCGCTTCTCATCGATGGTCATCTCATTCCAGTTGTGGACGCCACCGGAAGTTTTCCACGCGTCGGGCGGCCAAGTGTCGTAGCCGACTTCGCCGGGATGCGGAACGGAATGGAAGGTCCAGAGCAGCTTGCCGGTGCGGACGTCATAGGCGTGCACGTCGCCGGGCGTGGCGTAGTAGTCGCCGTTCTGATTAGTCGGCATGAGCGAAATGAGGACGATGTTTTCGAAAATGTGGCCGGGGTTATTGACGTTTACGCGCGGGATGTCGCGATCGAGGCCGTTCTTGATATCGGTGATGCCGTTATCGCCGAAGGATTGAATGACGTCGCCGGTCTTAGCGTTGATGGCGTGGAAATAGCCGCCGGCCGCGAAGATGAGACGCTTGTCGGATTTGTCTTTGCTCTCCCAGTAGTTGAAGCCGCGGGGAGTGGGGTTGGCGGGGAATTCGCCGTTAGGCAGAGGTTGGGGGCCGCGAGCGCCTGCGCGGCCGCCGCCACCGCCGGGTCCGCTCACCTGGTGCGACCAAATCTCCTTGCCGGTCGCGGCATCGAGCGCGACGATGGTCGATGAGTTCTTGGCGAGCACGTACATCACGCCGTCGACGATGATCGGATTGAAGGTGAAAGTACCCATGCCGGCCGGGAAGGTCCAGGCCACTTCGAGCTGCTTCACCGTGTTCTTATTCACCTGCTTCAGGGAAGTGTACTGGGAGGAATCGGGTCCACCGAGATAACCGGTCCAGGTGGTGAAGTTCCGCTCGTCTGCCGCTGTAAGGGTTGGCGCGGAAAGCATGACTGCGGCGAAAAGGCTTAGCAACGCGGCTGTGCGCATGGGAACTCCCTTATGTTTTGGCTGGCCCATCTTATCGCGGAGGTATTGGGAGGTGCAAGGGCGAATGAGCACACTACGACTGTCGAGAGGGTGGAGCGGGTAAGAGTCCCGCTTCGCGGCGGGCCGTCTATCGCGAAACGGCCGCGCCGCGGATGGAAAAAAGTTATTTCGATGCGCGAAGTCCACAGCACCGGCTTTTTAGACCGATGACCAACGGCTCGAACCTACTTCAACTGAGAGAACCGATTCTCCCTCCAATCCCACTGACCCTTTTTATCGAGCTTTGCAGGACTGGATTCACCTAAAGAGCGGGCTGCCTGGCCAGGCGTGTGCACGTCTTATGGCCCAATGATGAGGGAGCGTGGCGAGCGGGCTGATCGAGTTTTAGCGCGAAGTGGCTGATGGTGAGCGAGAAATAGAATCGCGCGGCGCCGTGAATTAACGGCGAATGGCGACGATATCGAGGTATTCGCTCTCGCTCAAGATGGTCGAGTTGCGTGAGCGGTTGAATTCCCGAATCAGGCCGATCATCTCCTTACCGAGGCTTTGTTGCGCTTCGGCGGAGGAGTGCTGGAAGGCATTGATCGCGGGGCCGAAGTGGGTCTTCATGAACTCGACCCAGGCCGAGGCCGAGGGCGAGCGGAAGCGGACGACCTCGCGCTTGATGCGGAGGTCCACGACGTAGGGGCGGAGGCGCTGGTTCAACACAGCTTCGTCGCCCCAGGAAACCGGGAGGTCGACCCGCGCGCCTGGGGGCGAGTAGCGCGCGAGCATCAGGAAGAGTTTGCCGAGCAGACCGTCGGGAGTCCAGACGGCCATGGCGATCTTGCCGCCAGGGCGGCAGACTCGCGCCATTTCCGAGGCCGTCTTTTCCGGATCGGGCGCGAAGATCGCGCCGAACGTGCTCATGACCACGTCGAAGCTTCCGTCCGCGAAGGTGAGCGCGGTTGCGTCGTCTTGTTGAAAATCGATGGGGAGACCTTCGGCGGCGGCGCGGAGACGGGCGCGTTCGAGCAGGGCGGGAGTGATGTCGATGCCCGTGACAACGGCGCGGCGGCGGGCCGCGGCGAGGGCGGTATTGCCGGACGCGGTCCCGACATCGAGGACACGGTCGCCGGCGAGAACGGGAACGGACTCACAGAGGAGCTCGCCGACGATGGAGAGCTCGACACCCATTTTGGGGAAGTCGCCGGCGGTCCAGGTTTGCTGTTGAAGTTGATTCAGTTCTTCGAGATTCATCCGCTTAGTGTTTCGTTCGCGGCACAATCAAAGTTACGGCGTAACTTAGGCCGCCGCAGTTTCGAACTGAATGAGTGGGACTCTTATTGACGACCGCGAGCTGAGGGGCCTGATGAGGCGTTATCAAAGTGCCGATCCGGCTGCCGTGGACGAACTGGTTCGACGCCTTTCGCCGGCGCTGCTGCGATATTTTTGCGCCTTGCCCGATAGCCGGAGAGACGCGGAGGATCTGCTGCAGGATTGCTGGTTCAAGATTCACCGGTCGCGGCATACCTACCGGGAGACGGAGCCGGTGATGCCGTGGATTTATGCGATCGCGCGGCATGCGCGGCTGGATGCGTACCGGAAGCGGCGCAGGTTGGAGGCTCGGGAGGTGCTGGTGGCAAGCGTGCCGGAGGGGTTGCACCAGACGGCGCCCGAGGATTCGCGCGAGGAGGGCGGAATCGATCACCTGATCGCGGACCTGCCGGAGGCGCAGCGCGAGGCGCTGGTGATGTTGAAAGTGTCGGGGATGAGCTTAGAGGAAGTCGCGAAGGCCACTTCGTCGACCGTCGGGGCGGTGAAGCAGAGGGCGCATCGGGCGTATGAGACGCTGCGGAAGGCATTGGGGAAGGGGAGGGGTCATGCCTGAGAATCGCGCCGGCGAGCTGGAACGGCGGCTGGAATTATGGGCGGAAGCCGGGGCGATCGGGCTGCGCGAGGATGTTCGGCGTGAAGTGAGCGGTGAGTTGAAGGCATCGCTGAAGCCGGTGAAGGCGCTGCCTTCGAACGGCGCACTGGCGACGCAGTTCCTTCTGGTTTTTGCTGGCTGTGCGGCGGCGCTGATAGCCGTGCTCGATAAGGCCGGGTTCCATATGATGAACGCGGCGCAGATGGGCGGGATGGCGGCGTTGTTCGCGGGCGGCGCGGTTTTGT
>JASHRP010000282.1 GCA_030037375.1 Bryobacteraceae bacterium
ATCGGACGCAGGCCGGCTAAAGCAGCGCCCAGGGCCATACCGGTGACGGCGTTCTCGGAAACCGGGCTATCGAGAATGCGATGAACGCCAAAGTCGCGATCGAGATGGTCCAGGCTGCCGCCGGCGTACCACGGGCTCCTGAGACCTTGGCCGGTCAAGAACACACGCGAATCCCGAGCAAGAAGCTGCGCATGAGCCTCCCGGATCGCTTCGGCGTAGCTCAGCGCGCGCATGCTGCCTCATTGCTAGTCCAGACGCTTTCAAACACTCGTTCCGGGCGCGGCTCCGGACCGAGGCGGGCAGCATCGAGCGCATCGCAAACTTCCCTGCGAATGATTTCTTTCGTGGCTGCCAGCGAGGAGCATCCCAGTTCGCCTAGCCTCTCTTCATAGCGTGAGATCGGATCCTTGAGCAGCCAGTCGGCCAATTCGCCTTGGCGGTTCAGCCCAACGTCGAGGTCGAAGCTGGAGCCGACGTGGCCTCTCCATCGAAACGTCCGGCACTCGATAAGAGCCGGTCCGTCACCGCTGCGCGCGCGTTCGACTGCCTCCGCGGCGGCGTTGTACACGGCTTCAACATCGTTTCCGTCGACGCTCACGCCAGGAACAGAGTGGAACGCGCCGGCTTGACTGAGATTGTCGGCGCGGCGGCGCTCAGTCCAGTGCAGATGGCTCGAATAGAGGTTGTTCTCGCACACGAAGACAATCGGGAGCCGGTAAAGCGCGGCGAGATTCAGCGTTTCGTGGACGTGTCCCTCTTCCACCGCGCCGTCACCGAAGAAAGAAACAGCCACGCGAGCCTCGCCGCGCATCTTGTAGGCCAGCGCCGCCCCCGCGGCGAGAGGAACCGTGGCCGCGACAATGGGAACCGTCCCGAGCACGCCATGATCGAGGTCCAGCAGATGCATGGAGCCGCCGCGCCCGCCGGAGCAGCCCGTGGTCCTGCCCAAGACCTCGGCAAACAGCGCTTCGATGCTGCCTCCCTTGGCGAGGTAATGCCCGTGAGAGCGGTGCCCTCCCCAGACTGAATCTCCATCGCTGAGCGCGGCGCAGACTCCGGCCGCCACCGCTTCTTGGCCGATGCACAGATGACAAGGAGACACAACTTCGCCGCTCGACACCATCCGCGCGATCGTCTCCTCGACGGTGCGAATCACAAACATGGTCCGCCATCTCGCCAGCCACCAGTCTCGGTTCATGCTCATATGCTCCTGTAAAACCGTTCAATCGCATCGCAGACAGCGTGGACGTCTTCGTCCGCAAGGGAGGTATTCATCGGCAGCAGCAGCATGTGTTCGAACAAAGACTCGGTATAGGGCAAGTGTGCGCTTAGCCGCAGTCCATCGCATTGATGCACCGCCTTACCGCCCCACGGGAGCAAGGTTCCGATTCCCTTGGCCTGAAGAAACGCTCGCAACGTGTCCCGCTCGTGGGCTTCGATCTCATAATTCTGATACGCGTCATAATGGTCGAAATCGTCATCCGGTCCCCGCGGAAGCGTTAGCGCCTCAATCCCGGCCAACCGCTGCCGATAAAGCCGGGCAAGATCGCGGCGCCACACGATCGCTTCAGGAAGCGCGCTCAGCCGCCAATCGAGAATGGCGGCTTGCAAATTGTCGAGGCGCGAATTCAATCCCCAAGCCACGATTTCGCCGCCGGCGCTCCGGCCGTGATCGCGAAGCTCGCACAGACGCTCGAAGATCGCACGGTCGTTGGCGACCACCGCGCCGCCATCCCCCAGGCAACCGAGAAGTTTCGCCGGATAAAAGCTGAAGACCCCGGCGGCGCCGAAGGTCCCGGCGGCTCGGCCGCGGTAACGGGAGCCGAGCGCTTGAGCGGCATCCTCAATCAGCATCAGTCCGTGCCGCGCGGCGATTTGGGCGAGCGCGTCCATCGCGCATGTCCGGCCGTTCAAATGAACCGGGATTATTGCTCGGGTGCGTGGGGTGATTGCGGCGGCCGCTGCGTCCGGATCGATGAGATGATCCGGTCCGCATTCGACTGCCACGGGAACGGCGCCAGCAAAGTGAATTGCCGCCGCGGTTGCGGCCATCGTGTGCGACGGGAAAATCACCTCGTCGCCCGGTCTGATGCCGGCCGCGCGCAGCGCCAGGTGGAGACCGTCGGTCGCGTTGGCCACGCCTACGGCAAATCTTGCGCCGAGGAATTGAGCGAGACCGGCTTCAAAGCGCGCGAGGTCATCCTGCAGGATGAATGCTCCGCGCCTGCCCACGTCGAGGAAGATGCGGATGAGGTCGTCTTCCTCGCTCACGAAGCCGTGGCGATAGTCAAAGAACGGGACGTGACGCGTAAGAGTCGGGGTCATTTCTCAGGATGTCTTTTTATTAAGATGAATGGAACTTGCAACGCTCCCCATAGGCTGCCTGCTCCATAGGCAAAGTGCAGGCCAGCAAACGCGATCGGAAGCAGTGGAAGGAGCGAAGCACGGCCATGCTTCCATCCCGCGTGGGCAGAGGCGATCAAGCTGGCTGCGAGATACGGCGCCAGTACCAGCGCGCCCCAGCCGGCGGCCGCTGAGATGCACAACAAAACTACGAAAGCGAGCGGAACCAAATGGCGCCAGCGCACCGGAAAGCCGGGAGCGCAGGCAAACGGCAGGACGGCCCAGACGCCGTTGAGCCAGTTGCGCCGAAGGAACGAAAGGAGCGTCGCGCGCGCGTAGTAGGCGCACTCGATCTCTGGCATCAGCAGAATCTTTCCGCCGCTGCGCCGGACGCGAAGATTGAATTCGATATCCTGGCTGCGTTCAAGGCGCTCATTGAACCCCCCAGTGTGCGCGAAAACCTCGCGCGGCCAGCACCCCCCAAAAACCGTGTCGACCGGCTGCGGCTCGGCGTAATCGTGCTTCGAACGGGTCCGAAACTCCGAATTGCCGACTCCGAACCGCGAACTTAACGCGATCCGGATTGGTTCGGCAAATAAGCCGCGGTCGCGCGTAACGGTGCGCATCACCCCGCCGACGTTCGCGGCGCCGGTCGCCGCGAGGCATTCAACGGCTCGCAATAGATAATCGGGCGAGACAGTAGAGTGCGCGTCGACGCGCGCGATGACCTCGCCGCGCGAAGCCTCGATGGCGCGGTTGAGAGCCGCGGGTGTGATGCGGCGCGGATTATCGATCGAGCGCACGCGTGAGTCCCGGCGCTGGTAGTTTCGAATCACCTCGCGCGTGCCGTCGATGCTCATGCCGTCGGCCACCAAGATCTCCATGCGGCCGGGTGGGTAACCGGATCCCAGGATCGAATCGAGACACGGCCCCAAGTACGCCGCCTCGTTCCGGCAGGGCACGATCACGGACAGGAATGGCACGCGATTCATCACGCCTCCGGCACGGCCCATCGGACCGGCATCCTCCGGGGCGCTCGAACCCTCCCCATCCGGCACGCTAGCGCAAGCGTTCCAACCGGAATCAACAGCGCCTCGACCAGGAATCCTTTATAGCCCTCCGGCCCGGCGCGCAGCAGGGATGGCAGGTAGGCTGCGAATAACCATGGAGTCGTCGCCGCGAAAAGCCGGAAAAAGAGGCCGGAATGCCTGCGAATCTTACGATGGGCGTTCAGACAATAGGCCCACACCAGGCCCAGGACCACCGCGCCGATCGCTACTCCCGCGACGCCGAAATTCAAATACCACCCGGTTGCGTGATGCAGCGAATAACCCTGATTCTGGATCGCGCCCACGCGATCGCTGTAATAAAAGTAAATGTCCAGGGGACGGTCAGGCCAGAAGATGCGCGGGATAACTGAGCACGCCAGAGCATAGAGGCTGTAGCCGAACTTGGGCGCGACGTCGTTATGAAGCACGCCATACAAGGAAAAATGGGCCGCGAACGATTCGTTGCTGGAGGCAATAAAGCCCGACAGGTCCGCGGCTTCGCTTAGCCGCTCCGATAGAGCGCCGCGCAGGTCCACCAAACGCACAGCGCGGAAAAAATCGATAGCGTAGAGAAACCACAAT
Source organism: Bryobacteraceae bacterium (assembly GCA_030037375.1). Classification (GTDB taxonomy): domain Bacteria; phylum Acidobacteriota; class Terriglobia; order Bryobacterales; family Bryobacteraceae; genus Palsa-187. The sequence goes on from JASHRP010000282.1 coordinate 3,975, forward strand.
CCAGCCGCGGCCACCACGCCCGTCTTCAGCAGGCTCGGCCGGCGTGCCGAGCCCAGATATGCCAATGTCCCGGCAACCAGCGCCTCAAGAACCTCATTCTTGTTGCCGAGAACGAAGGTGAACGCTCCCATTCCGGAAAACAGCAGCGCGTAGGCGATCGACGTATAGCGGCTATGGACGCTCACGAAGTATTGCGAATTCCTGCCCGCCGCGAGCGCGCCGAACCCAATCGCGGACGGCAGGAGCGCCACGCGGTTTAGCACCTGGTGCAGCGTGAACCATTGATCGGTCTGGCTGCGCGTATACCAGTAAGCCGATGTATTGAGCGCCCATGCGGCGCTAATTTTGTCTCGAATAAGCAGGTAGCTGGCAAAGCCAGCCAGGAAGGCGAGGATCAGAATCGGCTCATGCCGCAGAATCAACCTGGGCACGGGCTTGCCATGCCGCCGGGACAAGCATGCGAGCAGAGTGAGCAGTGTCACCACAATAAATCCGGCATAAAGAAGCAGGGCTATCATGTAGTCCCCGTCGAGCGACACCGGAAACAGCTTCTTTTCCAGGTAATAATAGTGTTTGCCGCTGAAGCCGCCGGTTTTGTCGATTACAATCGACCATGCGCCCAACAGCGACCAGTAATACAAGGCGAGCACGCCCACGATGACGCCGGCGTCTCGACGAATGCGATAGATCGCTAACGTCAGCGCCGCTATGATCGCCGTCGAAACGCCCAGGATCTCGAAGTACTCCATCAGGAGCTTTCGCAAACTTCTTCCATCACAGGGGTCTTGGAGCTCCGATGGCCAGCGGCTTCCGCATACAGACGGGCCAACTGGCTGGCGGTCTCGCGCAGGGACAAGTCTCGAACTTTTTCCGGTCCATCGGTGCGAAGCGGAACCGCGACGAGCTCAGCCAGCGCCCGGCCGATTACACGGGGATCTCGCGATACTAGCCGCGTGTGCCGGACTCCTCGAAGCCGTTCCGCCGCATCGCCCACATCCACGCTCACGATTGGAAGACCGCAAGCCAAAGCCTCCTGAAGCACTGCCGGGGAGCCCTCCGAATCGCTGGTAATCAGCAGGCAGTCGCTGGCGTTCATGAAAACCGGAATCGTAGCGGGATCGGTATCGCCACGGAGGACCTCAAATCGAAGGCCGGGCAAACGCTCGCGCGCGTAGACCACCGCCTGTTCGGCCAAGTCGAGACGCTTTACCCTCGGGTCGTGTCCGGCGTTGAACAAGATCACCCGTTCATCGAGCGGCCAACCGAGCCGCGCCCGCGCGGTATCGCGCGGCTCAGGCCGAAATAGTTCCGTGTCGACCCCGGTCGGCATAACGACAGCGCGGTCCGTTCTCCACCACAAGCGCTCGTGTAATCTCCAGCTCACGCAGACGATTCGCGCCGCTCGAAGCGCGGCGAGTTGAGAGAGAACGTGTCCCAGCAAGGAACGAAAGCCTGAGGTTGGGGACGAGTTCAGGTCGCCGCCACGATAAGTGATCAAGAGAGGAACTCTTCCTGCGGCGAGTGCGGCGAGTGCCGCGGTAACCGTGCCGAACTGCGCATGCACGACCGACGGCTGGAATGCCGCGATGCGTGCTCGAAGGCGCCGAAATTCCCGCATCAAATCGACCGGTTTGGTTCGTGTCCGTAGGTGGAAACAATCGACCTCTAGCCCTTCGGCAGTCAGACTTTGCGCCTGACGGCGCGCAAATATCATCGAGCTGCCCTCGCAGGCGCCGGGAATCACCATGAGCACTCGCATGGCGTTGGTCGCAGTGGAGGTCATTGGAGCCGGGTCACCGGAAACAAAACCGCCGCACGGGCGGCACAACGGAAAATAGCGCCAGCCGCGCGAGCTTGCCCCAAGCCTTGAGGCTCGCCGGGCGCGCATGAGCCAGTCGCAGGTACTCTCGCGCCGCCCTGCCGTAACGCCCCGCAAGCATCACATGGTCGGCTTGTTTGAGCGACGCGCGAAAGCTCTCTTCCGCGGAAGCGCTGCGCAAAGCGGCGTCGATATCTTCCGGCTCGCCGCGCCGCCGCATCTCGGCCAATAAGCGCGCGGCCCGTGTCGCGCTGGTTTGTTCTGAAGCGCGCAACGCGCTGACGGACCTCGCCGAATAGCGATAGTGGTACAAGGGCTGATCGAGATTCGCCGTGCCCGTTCTCTCGGCCAGCCGCCAGAAAAAATCGTAGTCCTGGGCCGCCCTCAACTCCGCGCGGTACCCGCCCAACGCCCGTGCGGCGGAGCCGCGAAACATCACCGAGCCATGAACAAACGGATTTCTCGCCCACAACGCATCGAGTACCTCGGCGTGCGATGCAGGCATGCGAATTACCCACAGCGGAGTTTCATCGTCCTGATGGGTCCAAGCCGCGCTTCCTACCAAACCGATCTCCGGGTGCGCGGCTAGATAGGCGGTTTGCGCCTCCAGCCGACGGGGATCGGACCAATCGTCCGCATCCTGCCGAGCGATCAACCGGCTGCGAGCCATCTCCAGTCCGCGGTTGAGTGTCACGGTCAGGCCCCGGTGCGGTTCAACTGATAACCGGATACGTGAGTCCCGCGCCGCGAACTGCCGCAGACAATCGCGAGTCGCAATGCTATCGCTGCCGTCATCGAGGATAAGGAACTCGAACTTGCGAAGAGTCTGAGCGAGAATAGACAAAATTGAACGCCTCAGCATCCGCGGCGGCGTGTTCCACGCGCTCATCAGGACGGTCACCATTCCGCCCCCCAGCGCCGTGCCCACAACGCAAACGTGAGCAGAATCCACAATCGCTGTCCACGGGCGCGCAACTGTGGCGCGGCGTCCAATAGAGGACATGGAAGATAATCCGCGAGCGTCTGTTTGAGCGGACCCGAAAGCCATGCGCCGATCGGCGATCCGAAGCCATGTTTCGGCCGGTCGAGTACAGCGTCAGGCAAGCGGCCTCGATAGGCCCGGCGCAGCAGAACCTTTTTTTGGCCGCCGCGCACTAGGTCACGAGCGTCGAGATCCTGCGCCCACTCCAGAATCCGGTGATCGAGAAACGGCGCGCGGGCCTCCATGCCGAACGCCGCGAGCGCGATGTCCATTTTGAAAGTGAGATCGTTCGGCAGGTGGAGATGGCGGTCATGCCATAAGGCGCGGCGCAAGCTGCTCCCGGAAGCGTGAGGCAGGAAAGCGTCGGCCTCAAGGAAGTCCGAAAATGTGCGGTCAGGGGCGTGGCTGCCTAGAAGACACGCTCGCTCATGTCGCCGGAACAGCGCTTTCGACTGCACGTAGACGCCGCTTCGGCCTGAGCCGTCGTACCATCCCGCTGCTGCCGCGGCCCTCTTTATCGCCTGTTTGGCTGCGACATATTCGTAATGCGGATACCCGCCGAACACCTCGTCGCCTCCGTCACCAGTTAGGACTACTTTATGGCTGGGCGCGAGCGATTGGGCCAAGGCGAGCGCCGGCAACGCGGAGCTGTCGGCAAACGGTTCGTCGAAGCGCGTCACCGCCTCCTCCAGTTGCCGCGAGATCGTCTTGGCGCCGCATCGAATGACACAATGCCGAAGCCCAAGCTGCCGCGCGGTCAGTCTCGCAAAAGGCAGATCGGTTTCATCGCCATCGAGGGCCACCGTGAATGCTTCCACTGGTGCGTTGCCGGCGCATTCCGCCGCGACTGCAGAGGAATCGACGCCGCCGCTCAAACACACGGCGACGGGCACGTCCGCGCGCAAGCGCAGCCGCACGGCGTCTGCGGCAAGTTCTCTCAATTCGGCTTCGGCGTCCGCGGGCCCAAGAGTCCGAGACCGCGCCTGCTCCGGGAACCACCAGCGCCGAAGTTCGATCTGGCCGGCGTGATACCGCAAGAAGTGGCCGGCCGGGACCTTGCGGCAGTCGCGGAAAACGGCCAGCGGCGCGGGGACATAGCCGAGGGCAAGATAAGCTTCGACCGCGGCGGGATCCAGGCTCGATGAATGGAAACCGCTTAGCGCCTTAATCTCGCTTGCGAACGCGAACGTCTTGCCGTCCCAGAAGTACACCAGGGGCTTCTCGCCGCTTCGGTCGCGCGCGAGAGTCAACGTCTCCTCCATCTCATCCCACAGCGCGAAAGCGAACATGCCATTGAGGCGCGGGAGCGTGCGCTCGACGCCCCACGCCGTGCAGGCTTCGAGTAAAACTTCCGCGTCTCCCGAGGAGATGAACGAACCCCTGAGTTCGGAGCGAATCTCTGGGTAATTGAAAATCTCGCCGTTAAACACGATCGAGAATCGCCCGTCTCGAGACCGCATCGGCTGCGCGCCGGCGGAGGTAAGGTCGAGAATCGCCAGCCTTCGGTGACCTAGCGCGATGCCACGGGCGTGAAAGTGCCCGGAACCGTCGGGACCTCTATGATGCAGCAGCGAAGTCATAGTGTGGATGAGCGGATCGTCGATGTTTCCGGCGATGCCGGCAATCCCGCACATACGAAGGTCTACAGGGGAACCACGCTCTCGCTCGGACTCAAACCGTCGCTCTGGCCTCGGGCGCAAAGCCGTCGTAGGAGACGCGCGCCCGCGCGTTCAATCGCAGCGGGTGCACGCCGCCCTGTGTCCTGCAGCAGGCCGTGCCAAGCCGCGCACGCGGCGCTTGCGTGGCCGCTTCTCAATCTCGCGATCATTGTCAGCCCCAGATGCAATCTGACGTTCGCTCTCCAGATCGCCTTCCAAGCCCCGCGCCCCATCGATTGCCTGCCGTAACGGCGTTCGATCAGGGATTCCACGATTTCGAAGATCTCGCGCTGCATCCTCGCGCTGCCAAGGCGATTGCTCCAGTTGCCGGGATGTCTGCGGTTGTAGACACCGTGCCGCGGTAGCATCGCGGCGGGAGCGAGCTCAGCCGCTCGCACAAACCAATCCGTGTCGGCGAGAGCGTAACGCCGATCGAACCCGCCCGTACGCTCCCACAGTTCCCGGCGAATCACCAGAGTCGACGGATGAAAGGGCCAGTCGTAATAGCGCGTCATGTACCGAAGCAGGTTTCCGCGGTTGATTTCGAGCGGGACTTGCGAACGAAGCGGGCGTGTCTCGAACTCGACCCTCGCGCCGCTCTCGATGGCGTCGATGAAACCGGAATGGACCAGCCCAATTTCGGGATGCTCTTCGAGATACTTGAGAGAACCTTCTAGGTGACCGGGCAGGAAGCGGTCGTCGTCAGCGCAAAACGCGACGAAATCGCCGCGAGTCTTCGCGACAGCTTCGTTCCAGACGATGATGCCGCCGGAATTGGATGCGCGGCGACATACGCGCAGGTTCGGGTGCGACGAGGCAAGGCGGCTCAACTCTTCGCGGGTTGAATCCGAAGACGCGTCGTCGGCGACAACGATCTCATCAGGCGGACGAGTTTGGGCGAGCGCGGATTGAATCGCTTCAACCACCATGACCGCGCGGTTATACGTCGCGATGACCACTGAGACTCTTATGTGTTCCATTTGAGAAATGAAACACCGATTACCAAGCTCAGCCCTCCGGCCCAAACCAAGACCGGCAGGCCGCGAAGACGGACATAGAAAGCGCAGATAGCCAGGTGCACCGCGTGCGTCAGCATGAACCCAATCGCCGCGGCTTCCGCCGGCGTACGAAAGCGCGCGAGCGCAATCGAAGAAGCTGCGAGTACCGCGCACGCAGACAGGTCCGCGGCCAGAAACATTCGCACATCCGCCGCGGCCAGCATCGGGATCGAAAGAATCCAGCTCGCGACCTTAAGATAGTCGCCCAGCAAAGTCCAGCGAAGATACAGGCTGGCTTGCCGGAACTCAGCCGAATAGAACAAGGTAAGCCAGAACGGTTTCGCGGCCGCAATGATCGCGATGACAATCGCCGAGGCTGGCGCGGCCAGCATCAGGACGCTGGCGATCTCCTCCCGTTTCTCCCGCGTCGTCCGCGCTCGCGCCAGCGCCGGGAGATAATGCGTCTGCAGCGAGGCAAGCACCAGCGAAACTTGATTCATACTGACACCCCAGGCCGCGTCAAATTGGCCTGCTTCCGCCAGCCCCTGAGACCGGATGATGCGGGATCGCACAAACGTAAGCGCGGCCGAGCCAGCCAGACCCGTCGCCAGCATCGCTGCGGAGATCGAAAGGAACTGACGGGAAGCGTCCCGCTGCCACCACCGTCCGGCTCCCAGGAACCAACCCGCGAGTGTGCGCCGATACGGTCGCAGCGTGAACAAAGCCGCGATTACCGTTGACGATGCCGCCGCCATGAGCATGATCGGAAACGTGATTGGCGCGACCGCGCGGCGAGCCGCCGGCCAAGCCAGGATCGCCATCGCCCCGGGTCCGGCTAGCTGCAACAACGCGAGCCGACGCGCGGCGCCCAATCCATTGAGCAGGGATGTTAAGAAAACATACGCGGCGGAAACGCCGGCTACACCGGCAATCCACTTGACCAGTGTCGCGCTCGATTCCGGCAATCCCCCCAGCGATGCGACCCGAGCCGGCTCAAGGCACAAGATTGAGACGACCAAAACGGTGGCGAACAGAAAGGTAATAGCGGCGGTGCGAAGGAACTCACGCCGCTCGATTCCATCAAGGGCGCTAGCGCCTCGCGCCAAGGCCGTGCCCCCGTTGGCCGTTGCCCCGGTCAAAGCGATTTGCGAAATCTGCTGAAGAGTCCCCAGAAGTCCAAGCGCTGCCGGACCGGCGACGGCGGCAATCACTTTAGAGGCAACAGCGCTCAGCAACCCGCTTCCAGCCGCGCCCATCGCGGATAGGGTCATGATTCCCGCGAGCGGCGTCCATCGCCGGCGCGCGGCGCTCCGCTCCAGTGTGGCCGCCGCGTTCACAGTCCGGCCTCCCATTCGCGATACCCTGCTTGCAGGCGATCGACCAGCCCCTTTTGTTCCAGCTCTGACTCAAGCAGTTCGTAACCGAGCGGGCCTCGAAAGTGCACGCTGTCCGAGTAGATCGATTCGCGAATTGAGGCAAATGCATCGGTCAGATCGTATAACTCAGTTCCGGCCGGCTCCGACCATTTACGGATCGCTTCGCGCGTCTTCGAATAGCGCTCGCGCGCCAATCGCGTTAGTTGTTCCGCGTCCTTGGGACGCAGCGTGCGCCACATGGCGGTCTCATCGGAGCTCCACGGTTTGTCCAGATGTAACGTCGGTTGGAGCAACACGGCGTAGAATCCGCCCTGAGCTTCGACTAGCGTGCGCGCCAGTTCGAGATGGTAAAAATACGATTCGAGGATCTCCGGCAGCGGAACGGGTGCGCCCGCCGAAGGCGAGGGATCGCGAAAACGCCGAGCAAATCGGGCGCTGACCCGCAGTAGCGCCAGATGCGACCACCCGTCTTGTCCGTTTACTCTCGCCTCCAGTTGCGTGCTCTCATAAGGCAGATTCGGAGCATCGTCGTCGCCAATCGGGCGCGGATGAAAGATATCGTTAGCTCCATCGAAGGACAGCACGACCCGCGGATGGAGCGGCAAGCCGTATTCGATGAGGATGGCGAGTTCTTGCGCCGATGTCGCTCCGCCCTGGCATAGGTTCAGCACCCGAGCCCGAACCAATCCCGCGGTGTGCAGCGCGCCTTCGAGACGCTCCGGAAGCGTTTCGCCAACGTTATCGCCAACGCCTGTGCAAACCGAACCGCCCAGAAACTCGACCAGGAAGGAATTACGGTACGTTTCGAGCTCGGCCGCGCGGAAGCCGTCACCGTTCAGCGCAAACGGCGCTTGGGTCATCTTGAGCATGCGGTAGGGAGAATAGGCGAACCGCACGGTCTCG
>JASHRP010000283.1 GCA_030037375.1 Bryobacteraceae bacterium
ACTGAGCTCGACCAGGCGGCATCCCGGCATCGCGTTGTGTGGACCTGGACTAAGGGACATGCGGATCATGGCGATAACAACCGCTGCGATGAGCTAGCCACCCAAGCCGCCCGCGGCGTAAAGTAGGATCAGGATGACAAAAACATTTCGGATCATTTTTGTTCTTGGCATATTCGCGTTTTCTTCCCATGCTTGGGCGCAGCCATTCGGGGCCGGGTTGAAGCTCGGCTCAACGCTGACCGATGCCGTCTCCTCCATCGGCTCTGAGTCGATTCCGAACAGCGCTAACATAATCGTCGGGCCGTACGTCGAATTGCGGCTGCCCTTCGGTTTCTCGGTCGAGGCCGACGCTCTGTTTTACCCCGGCCTCTACAGCAATGCTCCCAGCGGCGGGTCTCTGTGGCAGTTCCCGATCCTAGCCAAGTACAAGTTTCTAAAGGGGCCGATACGTCCGTATATCGAAGGCGGGCCGTCGTTTAGCCACGTTTATGACGTGGCGAGCCTGCCGGACATTCTTCACGGCTCGAACTACGGAATCACTCTGGGTGGCGGCATCGAGCTTAAGTTGCTGGCCCTGCGTCTTTCTCCCGAGATCCGCTACAACGGATTCGCGTTCACCAGCATTGAGGACCCGCTCGGAATTTTCAAATCCAATCGGAATCAGGCGGTTTTCCTCGTCGGGATTGGGTTCTGAGGAAACCGGGAAAGCTGTTACACTGAGGGATTGCTTTCGTCCGAGCCAATTCCACCCCCGCGCGTGTGCGCGGTCAGCTTCCTCAACACCGTGCCGCTGGTGTGGGGCATGCTGCATTCTCCTGACCCGGAGCTGCGCGGGATTTTCGATCTGCGTTTCGCCTTGCCGTCGGAATGCGCCGCGCAATTGGCTTCGGGCGAGGCCGACGTCGGCATTGTTCCGGTGATCGAAATGGCGCGGCAGAAGCTCGGCTATTTTCGCAGAACCGGGATCGCCTGCCATGGTCCAGTGCGCAGCATCCTGCTGATTTCCAAAGTTCCTTTCGGGCGGATTCGAACGCTCGCGGCGGACGCGGCATCGCGGACATCGGTCATGCTGGCACGCGTCATTCTGGCCGAAAAGTATCGAGCTGAGCCGAACGTAATCACGCGTCCCGCGGATCTTGCGGCGATGCTCGGGGAAGCCGACGCAGCGCTCATTATCGGCGATCCAGCCTTGCGTCTGGATCCCTCCACGCTTCCGTTCGAGACTCTCGATCTCGGGGAAGAATGGGTCGTGATGACCGGTCTGCCGATGGTGTTCGCGGTTTGGGGTTACAGGCGGGACTGGCCGGGCGCTTCTGCGCCGCTTCACGACCGCTATTTGCGCGCCTTCAATGAGTCCTGCGGTTACGGCATCGAACATGCCGCCGATATCGCGCGGCTGGAAGCGGCAGCGCGCGGCGTGAGCGAAGAACTGGCTTTGCGCTACGTGACGGAGCACATCGTCTATCAACTGGGCGAGCGGGACTATCAGGGCCTGGAACAATACGTGAAGCTTGCCATGGCCGTTGGAGTATCCGCATGATGACTCGCCCCGAAGCGATCGATTTTTACAACAGCGGCGATCTGCTGGCCCTGGGCATGGCCGCGGATGAGGTGCGCCGCAAGCTGCATCCCGATAACGTGGTCAGCTACATCATCGACCGCAACATCAATTACACGAACTTTTGCACCGAGTATTGCAGCTTCTGCGCGTTCTATCGTCCCATGGGACACGCGGAAGGCTACGTGCATCCGAAGGAAGTGATCTTCCAGAAGATCCAGGAGACCATCGATCTCGGCGGCACGGGCATTCTCATGCAGGGCGGTTTGCATCCCGAACTCGGGATCGAATGGTATGAAGATCTGCTGCGCTCCATCAAACAGCGCTTCGATATCTGGTGCCACTGCTTCTCCGCGCCGGAGATCGTGAACATCGCGAAGGTCAGCGGCTTGAGTCTTTATGACACGCTGGCGAGGCTGCGCGACGCGGGGCTCGATTCTTTGCCCGGGGGCGGCGCGGAAATTTTGGACGACGAAGTCCGCCGCAGGATTAGCCGGTTGAAGAGCTCGGTGGACGATTGGGTCAACGTGCACCGTGCGTGCGCTCAGGTGGGCTTGCGTTCCACCGCGACCATGATGTTCGGCGCCGGCGAAACCATCGAACATCGCATGAATCATTTCGATATCGTGCGCAATCTTCAGGAGGAGACGGGAGGCAATTTTACTGCCTTCATTCCCTGGAGTTTTCAGCGCGAGAATACATCGCTCGGCCGCTTCGTAAAGGAGGAGGCCACGGCGGTTGAATATCTGAAGGTGCTCGCGCTCTCGCGCGTGTATCTCGAAAACATTTTGAACATTCAATCTTCCTGGGTCACGCCCGGCTTGAAGACCTGCCAGCTCGGCCTCAAATTCGGAGGCAACGACGTTGGCAGCATCATGATCGAGGAGAACGTGGTCAGCGCCGCGGGCGCGCATCATCGCGCATCCGAAGAGGAGCTGCGCCGCCTGATTCGCGGCGCGGGATTCATCCCCAAGCAGCGCGACTCCTTGTACCGGACGTACTTTCTGAACTGATGCAACTTGAGATCTCGTTAACGCGTCACACCTCCGTGCGCTTTTTTGACTTGGCCCGGCGTTCCGTATGCGCCGCCGGTTTCCTCGCGTTGGGCTGCTGCGTGGCCGCGGCGCCGGCGTCATCGGCTGATTCCAAACAGTCGGCCGCTTCTAAAAAAGAAATGAGCGCCGCGTTGCATACTCTTCCTTTGCGGTTTGAGCAGGATGCAAAAGGGCATTGGAGCGCGCGTGGAGCCGGTTATGCGCTCGCGTTCGAAGATTCCGCGATCGATTTCCGCGTACCCGACGGAGGCGCGAGGCTGGTCTTCGAGGGCGCGAAATCCGGCGCGAAATGGGAGCCCTCGGAAAAGGCGCTTGCTCCGACCTACTATTTTCGAGGTTCGATGTTCCGCTCCGCTGACGCGTTCGGGAGACTCCGGCGCGGGAACT
>JASHRP010000284.1 GCA_030037375.1 Bryobacteraceae bacterium
GAGCGTCGGGAACGTCGGGAATCCAACCATAGCTTCCAAGTTTCCTGGTCGTCATGGCCGAACGTTAGCCCGCCGGCCTCACGGCAGCCGGCGAGTTAAAACGCCATCGTGCTGAATTCGCGTGAGAACCGGTTTCTCGCGGAGCGGATATTTCGCCATGAGAGAAACCATCGCCGGCAACAACTATCACTGAAATGCCGAGCGTCGCCTATCGCCGTTGGTCCCCGCCCGCTAGCCCGGTCCAGATCGAGTTTCCCGATGCCTTGCTGGCGGACCTAGGCTGGGCCGAGACCTCCGGCCTTCTCTATGGAGTTCGTAAAGAAAGCAAAGTTCGAATCACGACCTTACACAAGCCGGGCGGGGAAGGACAGGAGAAGATCGGTCTGTTCTTCTCCCGAGCTCGAGGCGAAGTCTTTCTGACCGAAACAAATCTCGAACAACTCAATCGTCAGAAGAAAGATCTTGCTGTGGTAGTCGTCGGCCGGCGCGCAGGCTTCTTCGTTCGTGAGCGGGACGGCTCGATCCAGTCCGTCCGTAGCCATCAGGAATTTTCGACGTCCCGCACCCCCCCAGTTGCCTCAGCGCGGCACACGCGCCCCTTGGTGAAGCGGCGCTGGCTCGCCGCGGGGTTTGCGGCGCTTGCTTTGCCTCTCGCCGCATTAACCGTCTCGCCGCGACGCGACGCGCCGAAGACTCTAGAGGTTCACGACATCGGCGGTCAGTTGCGAATCTCCTGGAGCCCGCCTCAAGACGCGCTGCTGACGGTTCAAGACGGAGCCCAGCGCATCTCGCTTCCCGTTTCCGTGGAACAGTCCACGGTCACCTACGTTCCGCGAGGGCCTGAGATAGATCTGAATCTGCTGAGTCCCGGAGATACCGCTACGCAAGGGCTGCGTTACGTTTTGCTGTCTAAACCAGAACGGTGAAGACGTTCTCGGTTCGCTCGACCGGACGGTACAGCGTATCGCGCTCCACAGGTTCACGCCCGGCCTCGCGGATCAGCCGCATCAGATCGCCCCGCCGGAGATTCTGGCTAGTGGTTGCTCCCGCGTCGTGGTAGATGCGCTCTTCCACCAGCGTCCCGTCGATGTCATCCGAGCCAAATCGCTGCGCGATCTGCGCGATCTTGGGCGTCATCATCACCCAGTACGCCTTGATGTGCGGAATGTTGTCGAGCATCAACCGCGACACCGCGATTTCGCGAATATCGTCGAATCCGGTGGTTGAAGGAATGTGATGCAGATCCGTGTTGTCCGGGTGAAACGCTAGCGGAATGAAGGTCTGGAAGCCCTGCGTATCGTCCTGCAGCCGGCGCAGCTTCACCAGATGATCCACCCGGTCTTCTTCGGTCTCGATGTGGCCGTAGAGCATCGTGCAATTCGAATGCAGGCCCAGCTCATGCGCCGTCCGAGCCACCTCCAGCCACTGATCGCCCGTAATCTTGTGGTCGCAAATGATGCGCCGCACACGCTCGTGGAAGATTTCCGCGCCGCCGCCCGGCATCGAATCCATCCCTGCATCCCGCAGCCGGATGAGGACTTCGCGATGCGTCAATTTCGAGCGTGTCGCGAAATATCCGATCTCCACCATCGTGAACGCCTTCAAATGCACCTGCGGATAGCGCTCTTTCAGCCCGCGCAGCATCTGGCAATACCAATCGAGCGTGAGCTCCGGATGCAGCCCGCCCACGATGTGGAACTCGGTCACGGCTTCGCTATACCCGTGCCCGGCCTTCTCCCAAACCTCTTCGAGCGACATCGTGTACGCCTTCGGATCGCGAGCCCGCTTGCCGAACGCGCACAGCTTGCAGCTTGCCACGCAAACATCGGTGGGATTAAGGTGCCGATTGACGTTGAAATACGTGTGGTCCCCGTGCAGCCGCTCTCGCACCAAGTTCGCCATCCAGCCGACGCCCAGCAAATCAGGCGAGCGGTACAGCGCCACGCCATCGGCGTAGTCGAGCCGCTTTCCCGCCTCGACCTTTTGCCGGATCGGTTCGAGTCTCGAATCTTGAAAAACTGGGGTCATCGTCGAAGGAATATGTCGGTCGCCCAAAAGAGAAAGAATAACACGCTGACGTAGCCGTTCATGGTGAAGAACGCCGCGTCCACGCGCGACAAATCGTCGGCCTTGACCAGCCGGTGCTCCCATAACAGCAGCCCCGCCACGGCTCCGACGCCTGCCAGCGCGAGGCTCCCCAACCCGAACGCGTGAACTAGGAACAGCAGGCTCACCAGCATTCCCAGATGCAGCGCGCGCGAAACCCACAGCGCCGGCGCGATCCCGAGCTTCTTGGGTACGCTGAACAACCCGGACTCGACATCGAACGCGTAATCCTGGCAAGCGTAGATGATGTCGAATCCGGCGGTCCAGAGCGTCACCGCAAGCGTGAGCCACAAAATTCGCGGATCCAGCGATCCTCGCACGGCGATCCAAGCCGCGGCGGGCGCAATGCCGAGACAAAATCCCAGAACCAAATGGGATGACATCGTGAACCGCTTGGTGAAGGAGTAGAACATCAGCACTGCGAGCGCTATGGGAGCCAGCTTGAGGCAAAGCGGATTCAGTTCCCGCGATGCGAAAAGAAAAATCAGCGTCCAGAACGCGATGAATCCCCACGCGAAGGACTTCGACAGCAGCCCCGCCGGCAGGTGCCGCATCTTCGTGCGCGGATTCCGAGCGTCAATATCCGCGTCCAGCACCCGATTGAACGCCATCGCCACGCTTCGCGCCGCAACCATCGCCACCACAATCCACGCGAGCTTCGCCCATGCGCCTTCGCGAGCGAACCCCTCATCCCGCCAGGCAAGCAGCGCTCCAGTTAGGGCGAACGGCAAAGCGAAGATCGAATGCTCGAACTTGATCATGTCGAGCGTTAGCCGAATGCGTCTAAGGATGGGAGCCAAATTCCATTGTAAGAGGCCGCGAGCACGATCCTCCGGCTAATTTGCCTTGATCCTGTTCACGCCCGCCGGCGTCACTAACTCAAACGCCGAATCAGGCAGCGTCGGATTCACGCTCAGATCGGAAAACGTGACCAATTTATAATCTCCCGAAGGCTCGTTGAATTTTTGCTGCGTTGGATTGCCCTTGCCGTCCGGAATCCACAGCTCGATCGTCTTGACGATCCCCAGAGAATCGGCGGATTTGGGTGTCAGTACGATCCGCGTGGTCGACGTCGAATTCACCACCGCCGTACCGCCAAGCGTCAGGACGTAGTCCTTTTTCAACTGATCGCCGGTGACGCTAAAGCCGAGCAACACAAAGCGTTCAATGGCGGCTGAATATTTGCGCAAATCGTACAGACGTACCGTGTTTGCCTTGGGCAGGTACTCCTCGGCCGACGGACCATCCAGGCGCCAGATCGTGTGGTCCGGCCCCGCGGTGAGATCGATGATCCCCGCTGCGCCGTTCTTGCTGCGCTTAAGCCGCATGGAGACATTCCGCTCATAACCATCGCCGATGACCTTCGTATACTCCAGCCACGTACCCGTCGCCGAGTACGACCGAAACGCTTTCGCGGAGCGATCCATACGAGACAGCACGTCCTCCAGCGAAGCGCCGTGGAGAACTGGAGCGAGCGCCCCTACCAGCGTAATCAGAGAGCGACGAATCCTCATCGTGTTCGGCCTTTCTGAAATCTATCACGCACCGGTTCAGCGTTGTCGCTGCTCCAACATTCGAACGTTATACTTGGGCTATGCGTCGCGCGCTGTGTCTTTTGCTGGCCGTATCGCCGCTGTTTGCCGGGTCGATTCCAGCCGCCGAATACAAGCAGCGGCGCGCGGAGCTGCGCAAATCGCTCGACGGAGTGATGGTCCTGTTCGGCGCCGAGGAGCCCGAGGACCTGCATACTTCGTTCTTCCAGGAATCCAATTTTCTCTATCTGACAGGTTGGCGCGAGCCGGGAGCCGCAATGCTGCTTACGCGCAACGAAGAAATTCTTTTCCTGCCCGCGCACAACCGCCAGAAGGAAATTTTCAATGGCCCGATAACCGCCGCGGATGACTCGGATGCCAACGCGAAATCCGGTTTCGCCAGCGTCATGCCCCGTTCCGCGATCGAGCCCGAATTCCTGCGGATGGCCGGAAAATCACGCTCTATCTACACGCTGCCCCCGGATTCGAATGCGCAAAAGCTCCGCGCTCTGATGCCTCTTCACGATGAACGCAACGCGGGTACGGAAATTGCCCGGCTTCGAGTTATTAAATCTGAAGCCGAGATCGGCCGCATCGCGGAATCGACCGATATTACCGTTGCCGCGCATCTCGCGGCATGGAAGGCGATGAAGGCGGGGCTGTTTGAATACGAAATCGCCGCGACCATGACCAACGTGTACTTCCAGCACGGCTGTGAGCGCAGCGCCTACGCGCCCATCGTCGGCAGCGGGCCGAACAGCACCATCCTGCACTACATGACCAATCATCGCCGCGCGGATTCTGGCGAATTGGTGTTGATGGACGTGGGCGCGGAGTGCTCCGATTACGCCACGGACGTCACTCGCACCGTTCCGGTCGACGGCAAATTCACCGCGCGCCAGCGGGAGATTTATGACGTCGTACTGGGCGCGCAGAAAGCCGCCATCGCCGCGGTCAAGCCGGGAGCGCGCATGCGCGGCGAAAAAAATTCGTTGCAGCAGATCGCCTACGACTACATCAATTCTCACGGCCAGGATCTGCATGGCGACACCCTGGGCAAGTACTTCACGCATGCTCTCAGCCATTATGTGGGCCTCGATGTGCACGATCCCGGCGACGTCAACACGCCGCTTCAGCCTGGAATGGTCATAACCATCGAGCCCGGCGTCTACATTCCGGAAGAGAATATCGGCGTCCGGATCGAAGACACCGTGCTGGTGACGCCGAGTGGCGCGAAGTTGCTGAGCGGCGCTCTGCCGCGCGAGGCAAGCGAAATCGAGAAGCGGATTGGCAAGTAATTCGAAATCCGCTCAATCGAAATCGGCCATATCGAAATTGGCCATAACGCGCTATGCGGCTGTGGTCGCACTGTGCTTCGTGGCGGCGTTCGCGCTTTCGACCGTCGCGCAACGGCTCGACAATTACGCCTATGACTTGATGAGCGCGCGGTCGCGGCCGGATTGGGAGCCGCAATCCGTCGTCGTCGCGATTGACGAGCAAACCTTCGAGGCCAAAGGCGGAACGCGGAGCATGCGTCCGATCCTCTCTGAGGCGCTCGACGAGCTCCGCGCGGCATCGCCGAGCCTGGTCGCGATCGATATCATTCTCCACGACGCGGGAGATCCCGATGAAGACGCTCGCCTGGAGCGGTCCCTACGCGCGACGCCGAATCTAATAATGCCGTGCGAATTCGTGGGGCAAGCCTGGGAAGATCCGCTTCCGCGATTCGCGCCATCCGACCCTCGCCGCATTGGCCATGTCGAATGGAGCACGGATCGCCTTGACGGCGTTACGCGCCAAATCCCTTTGGTACATGAGGAAGCCCACCAGCAGCGTTGGGCTCTGTCGCTGGTCGCTCTGAGTGTTGCGCGCGCCCAGCCGATCAGCGTCTCGACCGCTTCGAATGACGTGACCGTGGGCAATCTGGCCATCCCGGTGCCGGGAGGAAAGGATCGCCGCCCGCTGCTGATTCGGTACCTGCCGTATGGACGAATTCCGAAGATCTCGGCGCTCGATATCGATAAGCGTGCCGGCGAAATCCGCGGCAAAGCCGTCTTTCTCGGCGTAACGGCTCTTTCCGCCGCCCGCGACCGCCTGGTGGATACGTACGGCGAGAGCATCTCCGGCGTGGAAGCCCACGCATTAGCGTTTGAGACACTCGCCCACGCGGACTTTCTGGTTCGCGCGCGCGATTACTCCGTGTTGCTTGTTTCGCTGGTAATCGCCGCGGCGGCCGGTCTGATTTTCGGTCTGCTGTCAGGATGGCCGGCTTATCTCCTGGATGCCGCCCTGCTCGCTTTTGCCTCCTACTACCTGCCGGTGTTTCTTTTCCATCGCGGCATCGTATTTCCCTATACGCCGCCGGCCGCAGTTGCGTGGCTGTGCTCCATCGGAGCGGGGGCGTACCAGTACATCTTTGTCCGCCGGCAACTGGAGCGCACCGAATCCGAACGGTCACGCTATCAACAGGCGATTCATTGGGCAGCGCACGAAATGCGCACGCCTCTGACGGCGATTCAAGGGTCCAGCGAGATCATGACCCGCTATCAGCTTCCCCACGAGAAGCAGAGCCAGTTGAGCGAGATGATTCATTCGGAATCGAAGCGCCTCTCGCGCATCATTCAAACCTTCCTGGACGTGGAACGTCTAGCAGAAGGGCAGATGGAGCTGAAGCGGGAGCTGTTCGAGGCCGGCGACATCGTTGCGTCGTGTTTGAAGCGCGTGAGGCCGATCGCGGATCGGAAGGAAATTCAGATGACGCTGGAAAACCCGGTTGAAGCAACGCTCATTGGCGACCGCGAATTAATGGAATATGCGTTTTATAATCTGCTGACCAACGCCGTTAAATACTCCCCGGCGCGGACGCATGTGCGCGTATTCTGCGATTCGGAGGACGGCGGCGAGTTGCGCCTGTCCGTGCAGGACGAGGGCATGGGAATGGATTCCAAGGAGCTTAAGAGCATTTTCAAGAAGTTTTACCGCACAAAACGCGCGGAAGCTTCCGGAGAAGTTGGAACCGGAATCGGGTTGTCCATCGTCGAACAGATTGTGACGCACCACGGAGGGCATATCGGCGTCACCAGCGAACCAGGAAAAGGCTCCTGTTTTACCATAGTCATGAAGGCGCAGGTTCGTGCTTCCGGGAATGCAAAAACTACTGATCGTTGAGGATGACCAGTCCGTGCGGACCACCATGGTCACGTGTCTGGAACTGGAGGGCTACGCGGTGGAGGCCGTAGCCTCGACCCATGAGGCCATTGACCGTCTCGAACACCACAGTTACCCGATTGTCATTTCCGATATTTATTTGGATGAGCGCACCGGAATCGATGTGCTGCGCACCGCGCGCCGCCAAAATCCCGGGTGCGCCGTAATCCTCATGACCGGCCGCGGCAGCATGGAGACCGTCATGGCCGCCACCGAAGGCGGCGCGTTCGACTACCTGGCCAAGCCGTTCGACATGTCCCACATGGTGGACACGGTACGGCGCGCGGAAAAATCCCTGTCCGGGGACGAGGAAGATGAGGCCGAGCTGATCGGAGACCTGCCCGAAACCGAGATGGTCGGCAGTTCTCCGCGCATGGTGGATATTTACAAGACCATCTCTCTGGTTGCTCCGACCGACGCGACGGTCTTGATTGAAGGCGAGACCGGGACTGGCAAGGAGCTGATCGCCCGCATGATTCACCGCAACAGCCGGCGCTCGGGTCAGTCATTTGTGCCGGTCGATTGCGGCGCGATTGCGCCCTCCCTGCTCGAAAGCGAGTTGTTCGGCACGCTCAAGGGCGCCTACACCGGCGCGGACCGGGATCGCTTGGGCGTATTCGAAGCGGCCTCTGGCGGTACCGTTTTTCTGGATGAGATCGGCGATATCGATCTCGGGTTTCAATTGAAGCTGCTCAGGTTCCTCCAGGAGCGCGAAGTGCGTCCGCTGGGCTCCGCGCGGCCGAAGAAGGTCGACGTGCGCGTGATCGCCGCGACCAATAAGGACGTGCAGAAGTTGGTCGACGAGGGGAAGTTCCGCGAGGATCTCTGGTACCGGCTGAACGTCGTTAAATTGGTGGTGCCTCCGCTGTGCGAACGGCCGACGGATATTCCGCTTCTGGTCTCTTACTTCCTGAAGCGCTATAACGAGCGGTATAAGTTCAATACTAAGCTGATCGACTCCGGGCTCAAGACAATGGAGGAGTATAGCTGGCCTGGCAACATTCGCCAGCTCCAGCACATGGTGGAGCGGCTGTCGATTCTCGCGCCCGGCGGGCGGATCGACGCCGCAGCCGTCCATCAGGCGATCGAGCAGATGGATTCGCGCGAGAGCTCCAGTGAGACCCTGGCCGACACGGAAGCCGAGCAGATCCGGCGCGTGCTCGCCGCGACCAATGGCAACAAGAGCCGCGCGGCAAAGATCCTGGGAATCGAGCGGAAGACGCTGTATCGGAAGCTCGAACGAATGGGGCTGTAGCGGCTTTTTTCGCTTCGTGACCATGGTAATATGACCATAGTCACATGCAGCGGAAGATCCCAGCCGGACAATTCAAGGCGCAGTGCCTCGCGCTGTTGGACGATGTCCGCGATTCGCATACCGAGATCATCGTCACCAAGCGGGGGAAACCGGTCGCGCGGGTGGTTCCAATCGAGGAACCCAAGCGGCGGCGCAGCCCGCTGGGCAGCTTGAAGGGTACCGTCATTCAGCATTGCTCCGATGAGGAGCTATTCTCGACTGGCATCGTCTGGGAACCGAGCATGCCGGATGACTGAGCTTCCGCTGCTGCTCGACACCCATGTTTGGTTGTGGATGGAGAATGACAACCCGCGACGGATCTCGCCTGCCGGGGAGAGAAGGATTGCGCAGGCCGAGAGCAGCGCTAGCATACTGATTTCCGCCGTGTCTCTTTGGGAGTTGGCGATGCTGGACGCTAGGGGACGCATCGAGGTGGTCCCGGACGCTCTGTCATGGATGCGCCGCTCGCTGGCACTGCCGGGGCGCGTCTTGGTGCCGCTGAGTCCGGAGATCGCAGTAACAAGCGTGCAAATCCCAGATCCACCCGTTGCGGATCCAATGGACCTCATGCTGCTCGCCACCGCATTGATCGAGCGGGCCGAGCTAATGACGGCGGATCGCAAGCTCCTAGACTACGGAAAGCGCCACAGCCTTAGAATTGTTCCGGCCTGAGCTCTACTTCCGCGATCCGCGCTTGGGATTCTTCAAATCCGTCTGCCGCTGTTTGTGTTTCTTGCGCTTGGGCTTGCTGATGATGAACGTGCCGCTGCCCTGATATTCGGCCTTATATAACTTTTCGTCCGCCATGGGTTTCTCCATTCTAACGCGTGCTACGCTGGACGTGTCGATGCCCCGCCGCTCGGTGCTTTCTCGCAAAGAGCTCTTGTTCCTGGTTTGTGCGGTCACCGCGCTTGCGCAGCCGCGCCCCAAGCTCTTTGACCAGGTCGGTCCGATGCTGGATGGACTTTCGCAGATTACCGGCTGGAAAGTCGAGCGCAAGGTGCCTGCGGAGATCCTCCATCAGTCCGACTTCAAGCGCATGATGCAGGACCACATGAAAGACTCTGGCAACAAGGAGATCCACGCCGAAGAGCTGATTCTCAAGATGTTCGGCCTGGTGCCTCCGGATTTCAATCTGGCGGGCGAAGAGGTCGACCTGCTGAGTGAGCAAGCGGCCGCCTTCTACGACTACAACAAGAAGCGTCTTTTCATTTTGGACACCACTCCGGATGGAGAAGAATCCCGCCTCGCTCTGGTGCATGAACTGGCTCACGCTCTTGCCGATCAGCATCACAATCTTGGCAAATACATGCGGGAAGGCTCGCCCGACGACGACGGCTCCACCGCGCGTCAAGCGGTCATGGAAGGCCAGGCGAGCTGGCTGAGCTGGGCCTATCTCTTTTGGAGCCGAACCGGCCGCGGCGAAATTCCCGAGGACCGGTTGTCGGCAATCGAAGATTCGGCCGGCGCGGACGGGCCGGTATACACGAGCGCTCCGCTATATATCAGAGAGTCGTTGGTATTTCCTTACAATCAAGGCATCCGGTTCGTCGACGCCGTGTTCCGCAAGCTCGGCCGGGCGTCTTTCGATGAAGTGTTCGATCACCCTCCCGTCAGCACCCAGCAGATCCTGCATCCCGACGCTTATTTCAACAAGCAGCTACCTGCCATGACCGACGCGCCAACCCTCGACGCGGCCCTGGGCAAGCAACAGGCGCGCCAGTATCGCGTGCTGGCTGAAGGGGTATTGGGTGAATTCGACATCTCCGCGCTGCTGCGGCAATACAACAACAATGCCCCGAGCGGCGCCATGGAAGCGGCGCATTTTCGCGGCGGGTCCTACCGGCTTTACGAAAACAAACACGATAAGCGCCCGGTGCTGACCTGCGTCACCGACTGGGAATCGCCCGAAGCGGCCAGTATCTTTCTTTCCATGTTCCGGCAGGTTTTGAAGGGCAAATGGAAGCAGTTTGATATCGCCACCCAGACCCCGACGGAATTGACAGGGTCAGGCGACAGCGGGCGGTTCCAGGTGCGCTTGTCGGGTACCGGCGTTCAGTCGCTGGAGGGATTGCCCTAGAGCCATTGCCGAAAGGATGCGATAGACTATGGGCATGCGAGTCCTCAGAACCCTTGCCGCCTTTGCCGCCGTTGGAATCGGCGCGTTTGCCGTCGCGCCGGTGCTTCCCCGTCCTGCTAAGGAACTGGAAATCGTGGAGCCTTCCGGCAAGCATGACCTGCTAACCAACTATCGAGGCAAAGTGGTGGTGGTGCAGTTCCTCTACACCACCTGCCCGCACTGCCAGGCGTATTCCCAACTGCTAACCAAGTTGCAGGCGGAGTACGGCCCGAAGGGTTTCCAGTGCCTGGGCGGCGCGTTCAATGACGCCGACGCCAACATGGTGCGAAATTACATTAGTCAGAATAAAGTCGATTTCCCGATTGGCCCGATGAGCCGCGACACCGTGACCAGCTTCATGGGCTTCTCCGTGATGGATCGCCTGGTGGTTCCGCAAATCGCTTTGATCGATCGCAAAGGGCAGATTCGCGAAGAGACTGAGGCGTTTCCGCAAGGGAACGATCCGGCTCCTCTTCAAGTCGAAGCTCATCTCCGGGCGTCTATCGAAAAGCTATTGAAGGAAGGCGCGGCGTCGGGCGCGCCAGCGACAAGCTCCGCCACGAAGAAGTCCGATACGAAGAAGCCAGCGTCGTAAAATTGTAAAGCAGGAATCGGAAAGCAGTAGAATCGTAAAGAAGGAAAACAACCATGCGCTCCCTTGCTCTCACAACAGCTCTTTTGACCCTTGGCGCGACCGCATTTGCCGCCGCTCCGATTCCGCGCCCGGCTGCACCGCTGGACATTGTGGATTCGACCGGCAAGCACTTCGTGCTATCGAACTATAAGGGCAAAGTGGTGGTGGTGCAGTTCCTTCTGACTACGTGCCCGCACTGCCAAGCGTTTTCGCAGTTGCTGGATAAGCTGCAGGCCGAATACGGCCCGAAGGGATTTCAAGCCGTCGGCGCGGCGGTGAACGAAGCCACGCCGGAGATGGCGAAGGATTATCATGACCACTACGCGCAGGCCTTCCCAGTGGGCCCGCTCAATCATGACGTGGTCTACACCTTCATGGGAATGTCCATCATGGAGCGTCCCGGGTTCCCGCAGATCGCCGTGATCGACCGCAAGGGCCAGGTTCGCGAGCAAACCTCGAGCGCAATGGAGCGCCAGCCGCTTCAGGACGAGATGCATTTGCGAGCGCTGGTGGAGAAGCTGCTAGCCGAGCGCCCCGTATCGGCGGCTGTGCCTCCCCGGCCGGTTACCGCCTCGGCCAAGCCGTAGACTTTAGCGGAGCTGCTTGGCGATCGCTTCCGCGATGATCTTCCCGTGGAAGCGCCCGTTCTCAATGAAGATTTCGTTGGTGTGCATGCCCGCCACCAACACGCCTGCCAGAAACATTCCTTTGCGGTCGCTTTCGAGCGTGTCCGAATTTGTGTTAGGCCGCTTGGTTTCCGGGTCGAACTGGATTCCGTGCGCGGCTAGAAACTCCGTATCCGGCCGGTAGCCCGTCATCGCAAACACAAAATCGTTCTTGATTTCGCGCTCGCCTTCCGGAGTCTGAATGCGAACGGACCGCTCGCCAATTTCGGTCACGCGCGAGTGGAAATACGCGGGGATCTCGCCGTTCTTGATGCGATTCTCGATGTTGGGCTTGATCCAATACTTCACCTGGCGGTGAATCACGCCGTCGCGAATCACCATCGTCACGCGAGCCCCGGTCCACCACAGCTCCAGAGCGGCGATGCACGCCGAGTTCTTCGCGCCCACCACCAGCACGTCATGGTTGTAGTAAGGGTGCGCCTCTTTGTAATAATGAATGACCTTCGGCAGATCCTCGCCGGGCACGTTCAACAGGTTGGGAACGTCGTAGTAACCAGTCGAGAGAATCGCCTTCTTTGAAGCGTATTGATGCGGGCAGCCGTGAGCGTCAACGGAGTGCGTGACGAACGCACCGTCTTCGCCAGCGACTCGCTCCACGCGCTGGTATTGGCGAATGTCGAGCTTGTAGTGCTCCGCCACCCGGCGATAATACTTCAGCGCCTCCGGCCGCAGCGGCTTCTCGTTCAGCGAGGTCATCGGGATATCGCCGATCTCCAGCAGCTCCGGCGTGGTGAAGAACACCATATTGATGGGGTAGTTGTAGAGCGAGTTCACCACGCAGCCCTTATCGATCAGGACCGAATTCAGTCCCCGGCGCTTCAGCTCAATACCGCAGGCCAATCCAGTAGGCCCAGCTCCGACGATGACCGCGTCAAACGATTCCATATGCGGATTCAAAAGAGGGAGCCTAGAGCATCCCTTCCACGCTCGAATACACCTGGGCGAGCGCGCCGGCCAAAGCCGCCGGGTCCTTCCCTCCGGCCTCAGCCATATCTGGACGTCCGCCGCCCTTGCCGCCGACTGCCTGCGCAACGGAGCCTGCGAGTTTTCCCGCGTGAACCTTCGCCGTCAGATCCTTGGTGACCCCGGCCACAATCGCTACATTCGAATCCTCCGCTGTGGCCAGAACCACAACGGCCGACTTCAGCTTATTCCGCAGCGAATCCGCCAGCGTGCGTAGCTGCGCCCGGTCGAATCCCGGGACCTCGACAGCCAGA
This sequence comes from Bryobacteraceae bacterium, assembly GCA_030037375.1. GTDB lineage: Bacteria > Acidobacteriota > Terriglobia > Bryobacterales > Bryobacteraceae > Palsa-187. The sequence continues at coordinate 12,796 of JASHRP010000284.1, forward strand.
ACTTTCACTCCCTTGATCTCACGCACACGATTTTCGAGCTGGCCGGCCTCTGCCTGCGCCATTTTCGTTTTGAGCTGCTGCAACTCATGCTCCAAGGACTTTTCACGGGCCTGCAGCTTTTCGACATCCACGCCCGCGAACTTCGTGGCCTGCGCCTGCGCCTCTTGGAACTTGCGCAGCGCGCCTTCGCCTGTAATTGCCTCGATTCGACGCACGCCAGCGGAAATCGAGCCTTCGTATACGATCTTGCAAATGCCGATATCGCCGGTGCGACCCACGTGCGTGCCGCCGCACAGTTCCTTGCTGAACTGCTCGATCGAGACCACGCGAACTTTGTCTCCGTATTTCTCTCCAAACAAAGCCATCGCGCCGGTTTCGAGCGCGCGGTCGAGATCCATCACGTCGGTGTGAACTTCGATGTTCTTAAGGATTTCTTCGTTCATCAGCCGCTCGACCTCGGCGATCTCGTCCTGGTCCATGGCCGTGTAATGAGTAAAGTCGAAGCGGAGGCGCGACGGTTCCACCACACTGCCCGCCTGCTTTACGTGCGTCCCGAGCACGCTGCGCAGAGCCGCGTGCAACAAGTGCGTGCCGGTATGATTGCGCATCGTCGCGCGGCGCGCGGAGGTGTCCACGCGAGCGATCACCGCATCACCAGACTTGACCGGCCCCACCAACTTCACCTTGCTAACATTCTTGCCCGGCGCGGGCGCGTACGTCGTTTCCACAACCGCAACTGTCTCGCCCGTCGAGGGCGAAATCAAAAAACCGGTATC
>JASHRP010000285.1 GCA_030037375.1 Bryobacteraceae bacterium
CGAAATCGCGGGCAGGCCGGCTAGATTGCCGGCGGGAATGATGCCGCTCATTCCACGCGAGGCCGGCGCGGGTCCTGAGCGTGGCGGTCCATCGAGCGGTTCCGACGCGCTAGGCGCGAGTTCTAGCCGCGCGGGCGCGAGCAGCAAATCGCAATCGATAAAGAGGTCGCGGAAGCCCTGCTGCACCAGGCTCCGTACCCGCATGGCGCGCAGATATTCGATTGACGGTAAATCGAGCATCGCCTTCAATCCCGCAATCTGCGTCGGATCGGCCAATTGATCCACTTGGCCGCCGCGGATGAAATCCTCGAAAATCGAACCCGCCTCGCCCGCGATGATCAAGCTCACCAGCGCGCCGTAGGGAAAATCGGGCAGCGTGACCTCCTTGGTCTGAAACCCCAGCGACTTCACTACGCCCAAAGCCTCCTGCAAAGCTGGACGAACCGCCGGGTCGGGCCATTCATTGAAGTCGACCGGGGCGTAGCCTATTGTCGTCTCCATCGGCTTTCGAACGAACTGAGGATTATAGTTGAAGCTTCGTCCCGCCGAGCCGGGGTCTTCGCGGTCGCTTCCCGCAATGACGTGCAAGACCTGGGCGCAATCTTCCGCGGAGCGGCAGATCGGCCCAATCTTATCGAGCGTCCACGACAGCGCCATCGCACCGCGTCGGCTCACCAATCCGTAGGTCGGACGCAATCCAGTGACTCCGCAAAAAGCGGCCGGGGTAATGATCGAACCCGATGTCTCCGATCCCAGAGCGAACGTCACCAACCCAGCCGCAACCGCGGCGCCCGAACCGCTCGAGGAGCCTCCACTCCAGCGCGATGTGTCCCATGGGTTCAATCCAGGACCCGTCATCGAAGCGCCCGCGATATTGTAATCGCCGCCGCCAGCCAGTTCCACCATGGCCAGCTTGCCGATCAAAATGGCGCCGGTGCCCTTCAGCTTGTTGATGACAACCGCGTCCTCATCGAACACCTGATTGGCGAGCGGTTTCGCGCCCCATGTGGTCGGTTTGCCCTTTACCGCGAGCAGATCCTTCGCGCCAAACGGAATTCCTTGCAGCGGACCGCGCGTGCGGTCGCGATGCAGCTCATCGTCGACGTCCCGCGCCTGCTTGATCGCGTCTTTTTCGAGCGAAAGCGCCAGCGCGTTGTAACGCGGCCCGAGCTTCTGTAGGCGGTCGCAAAAGGCGCGCGTCAGCTCAACGCAAGAAAACTCCTTGGCGCGCAGCCTAGCATTGATTTCGGTGATCGTGCTGAAAAAAACGTCGGAGAAATCGGCGGCCATGCGTTAAGGAGCGGCTCAGGCGTGGAAATGAACAGCCGGTTCCGTTACTAGCGGCAACTTTACGCTTGCGACCCGCTGCGCCTCGCCTTTGAGCTGGCTTCGGGCCGATTCGACAGCCGCATCCGCGGGCGGCTGAACCGCGCTCTGCTGCGGCTGCGCCTCAATATTTCGAACCTCCACTGCGCCGGCGATACCGATTCCAATGAGCGTGCGGCGATTAATCCCCATGAGGCCATTATAGGCGCCTCAGTCGAAGGGCCTGCGTCAGTCACCATTGCGCGGACCCCCGCGCCATATCAGTTCTTGCGGACCGCAAGCGCCTCCAGCGCCGCTTTCTCCATCACCGCGCGCGGGGCGCGCTCGCCTGTCCAAATCTCGAATTGCCGCCCGGCCTGTTCCAGGAACATCTCCAGACCCGCGATCGTTTCCGCGCCTTGGTTCTTGGCCCTGCGCAGCAACGCAGTCTCCATTGGCGTGTAGACCATGTCGAATACAAGTTTCGCGGGTATGCGTCCGCGAAAGAAGCACTCCTCCACGCGCGGCGTCATTCCGATCGGCGTGGCGTGAATCACCACGTCGAACATGCGGCTTTCCGCCTGCTCGCGCGGAAGCGGCTCCGCTCCGGTTACCGACGCCAATGCGCGCACGCGATCCAGATTCCGCCCGGTGATCGCGAGCTTCGCTCCCGCGGCTGCCAAAGCGAACGCCGCTCCGCGTGCCGCGCCGCCGTTTCCTACCACCAGCACGGAACTCTTCGCCAGGCGAATGTGCTTCTCCAACGGAACCGTTACGCCGGCAGCGTCGGTATTTGCGCCGCGCCATTTCCCCGCTTTGCGCCAGACGGTATTGACCGCGCCAATGCGGCGAGCGAGCGGATCTACCTGATCCAGGTAGCGCAGAATCTTCTGCTTGTGCGGGATGGTCACGCTGAAGCCCGCCAGCGGCAAGCGAGTAGCCAGGAGCATGAAATCCTTGAGACGTCCCGCGGCCACCAAAAACGGAAGGTAAACAGCGTCTTCCCGGCGAGCTTGGAAGGCGCGATTGTGCACGGCCGGAGAGATCGAGTGCCGCACCGGATCCGCGATTACTCCGAAGATCTTCGCGTCGCGCGAGAATTTCCCGATTCGATAGATATTGCGAAGCTGGCGCGCGCATACTTGGCCCGATGCCGTTCCCTCCGCCGCGTTAGGCGCCGCGTAAGTGTACATGCCGCCGAACGCCGGAGAAAGCACTCGCGTGGCGAAGCCGCTCTCCCCCATCGCCAATACCACCGTCGGCGTTTTCGGATTGCCTCTGGCCAGTGCCAGCACTCGATGGCTGTCGGACGGCTTGCGCGCGGTGGTCACCACCTTGTACCCGTCCGCCGGAATCCGAGTCATTCTGCGCAGCACCGAATCGAGGCGCGGCGGCGTGCCGCCGTAGTTGTGATACGAGATCAACAGTTGGCATCCGGTACGCAACTGCGCGAGCCGCTCCGCGCAATTTTCCGCGCTCTCGATCTCTACATCCACGGCCCGAGCGCCGGCGTCCCGCGCGGCTTCGAGAATACGAATCTGCTCCTCGACGCTGCCGTGAAATCGTCCGTTATTCTGGCGGCGCCGGCATGTCGCCAGAATCACGCAGTCGGGATGGCGGATCAGAAACTTCCGGATCGCCCCGACGCCGCGTTCCGGCACAGGGAGATAATCCAGACGAAACTCCAAGAACCGCTCACCGGCTTCATATTCCGCATGAGCGTGGTTCAGCAGGGCGTCCACGTCTTCGAAGCCAAGTGCGATGCAAATCTGTGGAAAAACGGTCTCGCGCGGCATTCCCGAGCCAAAACACTATATCACTTTGTCATTGAACTGTGACGGCTGCCTCAACGCGACCGGCCCAGCGCCGCGTACACCAACGCACCCGCGGCGACGATCACCAGCCCTGGCCAAGTGGTCGCGGGACGATAAGCGAACAGCACCACCAGGATTACAATCGCGACCGCGATGTAAGCGGCGGGCATGAACGGGTAGCCGGTCACCCGATACGGACGCTCTGCGTCAGGCCTCGTCGACCGCAGCCGGAACACCGCGCCCACCGTGAAGATGTAAAAAAGAAGCGCCGCCGAAATCACGTAATCGAGCAGATTGCTGTACAGATTCCCATACTGCCGCGTTGCGGGATTGAACGTCCGCGGCAGCACCAGGAGCGACGCCCAAACGCCCTGCACCGCCAGGGACCATCCGGGCACGCGGGCTCGGTTCAACTCGCCCGCCCGGGAGAAGAACAGCCCATCCTTAGCCATCGCGTAATAGGCGCGAGCGCCTGCCAGAATCAACCCGTTGGTGCATCCGAACGTCGAGATCATGATCGCGATCGCCATAATGACGGGCCCGTAGCCCGGAACGATTTGTTCCAGCGCCGCCGTCGCCACACGGTCCGATGGAGCGTGCTGAATCGCCGGAAGCGGCAGTACAGCCAGATACGCAACGTTCGCCAGAATGTACAAGCCAATCACGGTTCCGCACCCGATGACCATGGCGCGCGGAACGTTGCGATGCGGATCGCGCACCTCAGCCGCGATGTATGTCACATCACCCCACGCCGACGCTGAAAACAGCGATCCCGATTGAGCCACGCAGAGGGCAATGATAAGCCCAAAGATGCTATCGGGAGGGACGCCTAATTCGGGACCGAAATCGTGCAGCGCAAAAGGCGCGGTGAAATTCGCATGAACCGCGGCCGCGTTCCATCCGAACAGCAAGCCCGCCAGAACCAGCAGCGCAAGCGCGGCCGCCTTCGCGGAGGTGAAGACATTCTGGATAATTTTGCCGTAGTTCAGGCCGCGCGAATTCGACCACGTCAGCAGTAGGATCACCAGTATCGCCGTGAGCTGCGCGGTGGAAAGCGAGATCGCGTAGGTTTGCGACAAATGCAGGGGAGCGATCAGGTAACGGGTCTCCGAAACCGGCGGAAACAGCAGCGAGAGGAAACGCGCGAACGCGACCGCTACGGCCGCGATCGTGCCCGTCTGGATTACGGTGAACACGGTCCACCCGAACAGGAATCCGAACAGAGGCGAGTACGCTTCGCGCAGGAAAACATACACGCCGCCGGCGTGCGGGAACATAGCGGCGAGCTCGCCGAAGCACAACGCGCCGGCGATAGTCATCACTCCGGTGAGCCCCCATGCCGCCAGCAGCCATCCAGGCGAGTTGATTAGGCGCGCCATGTCGGCCGAGACGATGAAAATCCCCGACCCGATCATCGCCCCCATCACGATCATGGTGGCGTCGTATAGCCCCATGCCTCGGACGAAGGTGGGGGTTTCAGTGGGAGGCACGTTCACGGGTCAGGATGCACAATTGTAGCCCATGAACCGCTGAGCCAGCGCGAAAGCTAATAGCTTACTGTTTCGGAAGCGTGTTGAGATACGCCTGCCACTGACGCCGCAAATCCGCCATTTCCCGAGCGTGCTTCTCCGCGAGCTTTATGAGCGCGTCGATTTGATTGTCGTGCGCGACAACACTCGCGGCAAGCGCCTCCACGATTCCAGTGAGTCTGTCGAGCCGCTCGTCGGTTGTCATCCTGCGGGACTACTCGGAAGGCTCCTCGCCCTCCTCCTTGCCCTGCTGGATCGCCTTCATCCGCTCCTCGCGCCGCTTGGCGCGTTCAGCCGCGCGCTTCACCAGCTCGCTGCCGACCAGTTCGACCATCGCCTGCTCCGCTCCGTCGCCCTTGCGCCAGCCGAGCCGCACCACCCGGGTATATCCGCCGTTGCGCTGGCCGAATCGCGTGCCCAGCTTGTCGAACAGCTTCTTCACCGCATCCGGCGTCTCGAGAAACGCCGCGGCCTGCCGGCGAGTGTGCAGAGTGTCGCGCTTGGCGAGCGTGATCATCCGGTCGACCAGCGGCTTGATCGCCTTGGCCTTGGGAACGGTGGTCACCACGCGTTCATGCTCGATCACGCTGGTCACCAGGCCCTTGAATAGCGCCTTGCGCGCGCCAATATTGCGCTTGAGTTTGTAGCCCGCTTTATTGTGTCTCATGCTGATGGGTGAAGCGCCGGACTACTCTGCCAGCGGCGCTTCCCCTCCTTCCGTATCTTCCTCTTCGTCCTCGATATCCTCGATGTCTTCGTCCTCGTCGCGGGCGCTCATCGGGATTTCGGAGCCGAGAACCGCGGGTGTACCCGCCGGCGAAACCAAGCGGCCCTGCGCGTCGAACTTCATTCCGAAGGACAAGCCCAGTCCGCCCAGGATCTCCTTGATCTCGTTCAGCGACTTGCGCCCGAAATTCTTGGTGCGCAGCATCTCGGCTTCAGTCTTCTGAACCAGATCTCCGATGGTCTGGATATTGGCGTTCTTTAGGCAATTGTAAGAACGGACGCTGAGTTCCAGCTCTTCCACGCTGCGGCTCAGCACTTCGTTCATCTGGCTGAGGGCGCGCTCGGCCGGTTCCTCCGCGGTTTCCGGCAACTCTTCGAAGTTGATGAAGATGGTCATGTGATCCTTCAGCAGCTTCGCCGCCTGGCCGATCGCGTCGGCCGGCGAAATCGCGCCGTTGGTCCACACTTCGATGGTCAGCTTGTCGTAATCCGTCATCTGTCCCAGGCGCGCGGCTTCCACGGAGAAGTTAACCTTGCGCACCGGCGAATGCACGGAGTCGATCGGGATGTAGCCCAGCGGGAGATCTTCATCGTTGTTGCGATCCGCCGCGACATAACCGCGCCCGGATTTGAGCCGCATCTCAATCGACAGCTTTCCGCCCTCGCCCACCGTCGCGATGTGCATGTTCCGGTCCAGCACCTCGATATCGGAGTCGGTCTCAATTTGCCCGCTGAGCACTTCCCCCGGAGAGTCCGCACGCAGGCGCACGGTCCGCGAGCCTTCGCCGATCATCTTGAACGGAACCTGCTTCAGATTGAGGATGATGTCGGTCGCGTCTTCCACCACGCTTGGAATCGGACTGAATTCATGAGCCACGCCTTCGATGCGCACGGCCGTGATCGCCGCGCCTTCAATGGAGCTGAGCAGCACGCGGCGCAAGCCGGTGCCGATCGTCGAGCCGAAGCCTCTTTCGAAGGGCTGGGCGGTGAACATACCGTAGCGGTCGTTGAGCGTCTCGGTGTTAGCCACCAAACGTTTGGGTTTTTGGAATCCTTTGAACATGGTTTCGTGTCCCCTTTTACTTCGAGTACAATTCGACGATCAATTGCTCGTTCAACTGGATCTGCACCAGGTCTTCGCGTTTCGCCTGCCCCAGAACACGCGCCTTCAGATTCTCGCGGTCGACTTCCAGCCAGTTCGGGCTGGGAGCGTGGGCCGTGGCGTCGCGGGCGTGCAGGATCGCCGGGTTCTGCTTGCTGCCTTCGCGCACCTCAATTACGTCGTTGGGCTTTACTGAGTAGGACGGGATATTTACCCGCCGCCCGTTCACGTTGATATGTCCGTGCCGCACCAATTGCCGGGATTGCGCCCGGGATGTTCCGAAGCCGATCCGGTAGACCACGTTATCCAGCCGCCGTTCCAGCATGTTGAGCAAGTGCTCGCCGGTGACGCCCTTCATCACCAAGGCTTTCTCGTAGAGATTGCGGAACTGGCCTTCCAGCAACTGATAATACCGCCGGGCCTTTTGCTTTTCGCGAAGCTGAAGCCCGTAGCCCACGATCTTCGGCTTCCGGTCCTTGCCATGCTGCCCCGGAGCGAAGTTGCGCTTTTCGATCGCGCACTTCTCGGTGTGGCAGCGTTCGCCCTTCAGGAACAATTTCATGCCCTCGCGCCGGCACTGCCGGCACACCGGGCCCACATATCTAGCCAAGTCGAACCTCCCTTAAGCAACCACTGAGTAGGTGCAGTTTACAGGCGCAAACGCCCTTCGTCCTGCTTCAAACAAAAGTCAAACTCTCCGCTTTTTCGGCGGCCTGCAGCCATTGTGCGGAATCGGCGTCTTGTCCTTGATATTCCGCACTTCCAACCCCGACGTTGCCAGGGCGCGCACGGCTGATTCGCGGCCCGCTCCCGGACCGCTCACATGCACTTCGACGCTCCGTAACCCCGATTCCTTCGCCTTATTCGCCGCCGTCAGCGACGCTTGCTGCGCGGCGAACGGCGTGCCTTTGCGCGACCCTCGAAAACCGAGCGAGCCGGAGCTCGACCAGGAGAGCACGTTCCCGATCGGGTCCGTAATGGTGATGATGGTGTTGTTGAAGGAGGCCTGGATGTGCGCCACGCCGCTCGGCACAACCTTCTTCTCCTTCTTCTTGAAACTCTTTTTCTTGCCGGTTTTCGCGGGTGCTTTTGCCATGTGAAAATCTCGCTCTTTAATCTGTCGCCTTAGGTCTTTGCCGACGCCTTCTTCTTGTTTGCCACGGTGCCGCGCCGCGGACCCTTGCGGGTGCGCGCGTTGGTATGAGTCCGCTGCCCGCGAACCGGCAAGCCGCGCCGGTGCCGCAAGCCCCGGTACGATCCCATCTCGATCAACCGTTTGATGTTCATCGAGAGTTCCTTGCGCAGATCGCCTTCCACCGCGCCTTCCGCTTCCAGGATCTGGCGCACGCGGTTCACCTCGTCTTCGGTGAGATCCGCGACCTTCTTGTCCGGATCGATCCCCGCGCGGTGACACAGGCTTTTGCTGCGGGTCCGCCCGATGCCATAAATGTAAGTCAGACCGATCTCGGTCCTCTTCTTCGCCGGTAAATCCACGCCTGCTAGACGAGCCATGCTCCTAATCTCCTCTCAGCCCTGCCTCTGCTTGTGCTTCGGATTGGCGCAGATCACCCGGACCACTCCCCGGCGGTGCACCAGCTTGCATTTGTCGCACATCTTCTTGACCGACGCTCTTACCTTCATAGATCCTCGCTGCAGGCTTTCATGTCAGCCTTTCAACAACTCGATAATCCGCCCGCGCGTTTTGTCGCGCGGCGAAAGCTCCACGCGCACCCGGTCACCGGGGCGCAATCTCAAAAAATTCGCCTTCGTGGGACCGGCGGCGTGCGCCAGCACCACGTCTTCGTTCTCCAGCCGAAGGCGGTACGCCGCGCTCGGCAACAACTCCACCACCTCGGCGTCGACCGCCTTGCTCACGGCCGCGTTAAAACCCAAGGACCATTCGCCGTGACCGCGACGGTGTGCTCGAAATGCGCCGAGTACCTACCGTCCTCCGTCACCGCCGTCCATTTGTCCGGCTTCACCCGGCTCCCCGGCTTGCCCGCATTCACCATCGGCTCGATCGCCAGGACCATGCCTTCCTTAAGACGCGGATTCTCGCTGCGCCGGTCCACATAGTTCGGAATCTGCGGCTCTTCGTGCATCTTGGTGCCGATGCCGTGGCCGACGAACTCCCGAACCACCGTGAACCCGTTCGAGGTCACATGCCGCTCCACCGTTCCGCAAATATCGAACAGCCGGTTGCCTGGACGCGCTTTGTCGATCGCCAATTCCAGCGATTCCCGCGTTACATCCAGCAGCTTTTGAGTCTCTTCGGAAATCTCGCCCACCGGGACCGTCACCGCGGAATCCCCGTAATATCCGTTCAACTGAACTCCGGTGTCGATCGAGACGATGTCGCCTTTCCTCAAAACTCTCTTCTGCGAGGGCATCCCGTGAACGATCTCCTCGTTGACTGAGGTGCACAGCACGAACGGAAATTTGGTTCCGGCCGCGGGCGTCGAGTAGCCCTTGAACGCGGGACGCGCGCCGGCTTCGGCCATCATCTTCTCCGCCGTCACCTCGAGATCGTACGTGGTCACTCCTTCGCTCACCATTTTCTTCAAGGTGTCAAGGATCTTCCACACCAGCAGGCCGGAGGCGCGCATCTTTTCGAGCTCCGCCATATTCTTGCGCACAATCATTGCCTATGCCGCGCCGCCCGCCCGCGGGCCCTGACGCACAATCCAATCCTCAATCCGCCGCGCGATCGCCTGCGGCGACGCATCCGCTCCCTCGACTTCTCCCATCGCGTAGCCAGCGCTCTTCAAGAATTCCAGCACCGGGGCGGTCTGACGCTCGTAAGCCCGCAATCTTTCTCCCACCACCTCGGGACGATCATCGTCACGAACCACCAGCTTTGACCCGTCATAGTCGCAAACCTCGGAAACTGATGGGGCGTTCGAAGTCACGCTGTACAGCGCGCCGCACGTCGGACACTGGCGGCGGCCCGAAAGCCGGGCAATAATAACATTGTAATCCACTTTCAAATGCATCACCAAAGGGCGGATTCCCTTCGACCGGAGCAACTCCGCCAGCAGCCGCGCCTGATCTACTGTGCGCGGATATCCATCCAAAATAAATCCCTTCGCGGCGTCCGCCTGCTCGATCCGATCCTCCACCATCCGGTTCACGATCGAATCCGGCACCAACCCGCCGCTCTGCATGATCTGGGAAGCCTCCATTCCCAGAGCGTCCCCGGCGGCGATCCGCTCCCTCAGCATGTCGCCGGTGGAAATGTGCGCGATTCCCAGCGATTGGCGCAAAAGCTTCGCTTGCGTGCCCTTACCGGAACCGGGGGGCCCGAACAAAATGAGGCATAGCCGGGACATCAAGGGGCGATGGTATGTGCAAGGCGGGTCAAAAGGTCAGATACTGCTGCGCCGCCCCCGGATCCGGCCCGCCCTCGGCGTGAACCCCTCGTAGTGGCGCATGATCAACTGCGCCTCGATCTGATTGACCGTGTCCATCGCCACGCCCACCACGATCAGCAGCGACGTGCCGCCGAAATAAAATGTCACCCCAAGGCCGTTCAGAATCCAGCGCCAGAAGTGCGCGTCGATCCAGTTCCCCACCAGCGGAAGATGCTGGAGGTTGATGCCCTGAATCATGATCTGCGGCAGCAGGGAGAGAATCGACAGGTACAGGCCGCCCACCACGGTGATCTTGGTCAGGATTTTGTCCATGTACTCCGCCGTGTTCCGGCCCGGCCGGATGCCCGGAATGAAGCCTCCGTACTTGCGCATGTTGTCGGCCGCCTCATTAGGGTTGAAGATAATCGATACGTAGAAGAAGCAGAAGAAGATAATCAGCGCCGTGTACAAAACGTAGTAGAGCGGCTGCGCGCCGCGGATCGCGTCCAGCATATTGGACAACACGGTCGAATTCTTCACGTAATCCACCTGCATCAGCGTCTGCGGAAACGCGAGCAGGGAACTTGCGAAGATTACCGGAATCACGCCGCCCGCGTTGACCTTTAACGGCAGGTGCGTCGACTGTCCGCCCAGCATGCGGCGGCCGATCACGCGCTTGGCATACTGCACCGGAATGCGCCGCTCGCCCCGCTCCACCAGGACGATAAAACCGACGACGCAGACCATCATGGCCAGGATCACGATGAGGTGGAACGCGTTCCAATCGCCCGTCTGAATCTTGGTGATGACTTCCTGAATCGCCCTCGGCAACCCGACCACGATGCCGGTGAAGATGATCAGGGACATGCCGTTTCCGATTCCGCGCTCGGTGATCTGCTCGCCCAGCCACATGATAAACGCCGTGCCCGTGGTCAGGCTGATCATCGACAGCATGATGAATCCGAATCCCGGATTGGTCACGAAGCCCTGGCTGCTCTCCTGCAGGCTGAACGCGATGCCGAAGCTCTGCATGATCGCCAGGCCGACCGTCAGGTAACGGGTCCACTGCGTGATCTTGCGCCGCCCGATCTCTCCTTCTTTCTGAAGCTTTTCGAGCGTCGGCACCACCACGGTTAGCAACTGCAGAATGATGGACGCTGTGATGTAAGGCATGATGCCCAGCGCGAAGATAGTCAGCCGGCGAAAGCTTCCGCCGCTGAACAGATCCAGATACCCCAGGAAGCCGCCTTGGTTCTGATTGACAAAGTTCTGGAAGCGGTCGACATCGATCCCGGGAATTGGGATGAACGACCCCAAGCGGTACACCGCCAGCAGCGCCAGAGTGAACAGGAGCCGCTTGCGCAGGTCCGGGACCTTGAATACGTTCGCGATCGCTTCGAAGAACTTCATGACTTTGCCCTCAACTCAACCCCGGCTCAACCTTTCGTCGCGCCAATGACCTCGCCAGTCCCGCCGGCCGCTTGGATCTTTTCCAAGGCCGATTTGGAAAACACGTGCGCCTTGATCGCGACCTTGCGCTTCAACTCGCCGCCTCCCAGAATCTTGAGTCCATCCTTCGGCTTGCGAATCACGCCTAATTCAATGAGCAATTCCGGAGTGAAGCTGTCGCCCTCGAGACTCTCAAGGGTGCCGATGTTCACCACTGCGTATTCCTTGCGGAAAATGTTGGTGAAGCCGCGCTTGGGCAGGCGGCGATGCAGCGGCATCTGCCCGCCCTCGAACCCTCGCATCCGCGAATAGCCGGAGATGGATTTCGCGCCCTTGGCTCCGCGGCCGGAATATTTGCCGCGGCCGGTGCCCATGCCTTGGCCGACGCGCTGCTTCTTGTGCTTCTGTCCGGCGGGCGGTCTTAAATTGCTGAGGTTCATGTGTTTCCGCTTCCTTAATCGACGATCGCCAGCAAATGTGGGACCTTCTTTACCATACCCCGGAATGCGGGCGTGTCGGGCCGCTCAACGATTCGATTCAATTTCTTGAGTCCCAGGGCCCGCACAATCACCTTGTGCTTTTCGGGAGTGCAGATCGGGCTGCCGATCAGCTTGATCTTAATGGTCGCAGGCATGTCTCACCTCTTGCTCACACCGGCTGCGCGGGCGATTTACTGCTCGCCGCGAGGCCGCGCATATTCGCCACTTCATTCTTGTCCCGTAACTGTTCCAGCGCGTCGATGGTCGCCTTGACCACATTATGCGGATTATGCGATCCCAGCGATTTCGTCAGCACGTTCGGAATCCCCACGGCTTGAATCACGGCGCGAACCGGTCCGCCGGCGATGACTCCGGTTCCCTCCGGAGCAGGCTTCAACAGCACGCGTCCGCTGCCAAACTCGCCCAGCACCACGTGTTGAATCGTGGTCGCCAGCACGTTTATCTTACGCAGATTCTTCTTCGCGGCTTCGATTCCCTTCTTGATCGCCGCGGGAACCTCCTTGGCCTTGCCGGTGCCGAAGCCGACCACCTTCGCGCCCGGATCCCCCACCACCACTAACGCGGAGAAACTCAAGTTCTTGCCGCCCTTGACGACTTTCGTCACGCGGTTGATCGAGACCACGTTCTCCTTCAGGTTCAGGCTGCCCGCTTCGATGCGTTTTGTCGCCATATCTTAGAACTCCAGGCCCGCCGCGCGGGCCGCGTCGGCCAGCGCTTTTACGCGGCCGTGGTATTGATACCCTCCGCGGTCGAAGACCACCGTATTGATTCCCTTTTCCTTGGCCCGCTCCGCGACCAGTTGCCCGATCGCTTTCGCCCCGGCGAGATTGCCGCCGTTCTTGCCCTTGGCTTCCACCGAGGACGCCGCCGCCAGCGTGTGCCCCTTCGCGTCGTCGATTACCTGCGCGTAAATGTGCTTCAGGCTGCGAAACACAGCCAAACGCGGACGCTCCGGCGTTCCTTTGACGCGATGGCGAATGCGTTCGTGCACGCGCACACGGATGTCGTTCTTTGATGGTCGTGGCATTTCTTACTTGCCTCCAGAGGCTCCGGTCTTCCCGGCCTTCTTCCGCAACTGCTCGCCCGCAAAGCGGATTCCCTTGTTCTTGTAAGGGTCGGGCGGACGCAGCGCGCGCATGTTCGCGCACACCTGCCCGAGCAGTTGCCGGTCGGAACCGGTCAGGATCAGCGGCGTTAGATTGTTGGCCGGCTTGTCCACGCGCATGTCGATTCCGTCCGGCAGATAGAACTCGATCGGGTGCGAATAGCCCAGGGTAAAGGTCGCGATCCGGCCTTTCACCTCGCACTTATAGCCCACCCCGAAAATCTGAAGCTCCCGCGTGAACCCGCCCGAGACGCCTTGAACCGCGTTTGCGGCTAACGCCCTGGTGAGCCCATGTAATGCCGCCTTGTCGTCGCCGTCCCGTTGCAGCTCCAGATGGCCGTCCTGTTGCCGGAGACTGACGCCCTCCGGGATCGGAACGGTCTGCTTGCCCTTGGGCCCTTCCACTAACAGCTCCTTGCCGATGGTGAGCTTGACCCCTTTCGGAAGCGGAATCGGTTTTTTCCCAACTCTAGACATAGAGAGACTCCGTTACACAGCACTCGCGCAGAACGGACTCACGCCTGTGCGCGCTACCAAACATGGCACAAAACTTCGCCGCCGACGTTCTCCTTGCGCGCGGCGCTGCCCGTCATCACCCCGCGAGGGGTAGTCAAAATGTTGATTCCCAGTCCGCCCAGAACATTCGGAACCTTCTTCGAG
>JASHRP010000286.1 GCA_030037375.1 Bryobacteraceae bacterium
GTCGTCTCGGCGATGACCCAGACGCCCGCCTCAGGGCCTTTCTCGCCCGTAACCGTGCCCTGAATGTATCCAGGGGGGCTGACGTACTGCGACTTGGCGGCCTGCTTGGCGTTGTTTTGTTGCGCGCTGGTCGGCACTACCACGGCGAGCGTGATTAAGCCAGCGGCCCCTGCGCACATCAGGGCGGCAGCTCTCCGGGAACGGATGATCTTCATGGAACTCTCCTCAAAAACACTTCCTACTCAGTGGGTGACTAAGAATCCAAACCAGTATAGTAACGCCCCAACTGGGTATGCAACTAAGTGCCTTGTTTGACAGGCCGAATGGAGGCGGGCTGTTGTGGTAAATTAGGCAACGCTAGGACGGTGATTGTGCCGATGAGTTGGTGTGCTTCAAGCGGACGGTATTTGGGGATTGCCTGCCTTTTAGCTGCCGTGGGGGCGCCTTCCGGGGTCATTGCTTTTCAGCAGAAGATCGCGCAGCAAAATGCGGGAAACGCTTCGACTCCGAAGGTGGGAGACTCGAAGGTGAATCCGAAAGATGGACTACGCTATGTCTGGATTCCGCCGGGAACCTTCACTGCCGGCTGCTCGCCGGGCGACAAAGAGTGTTACGAGGATGAGACTCCGGTCCGCAAGATCACGCTGACGAAAGGATTCTGGCTGGGGCAGACCGAAGTGACTCAAGCCGCCTTCGAGAAAGTGATGGTTTACAATCCGAGCGTTATCGAAGGACCGGATTATCCCGTCGATTCGGTTAGTTGGGTGGAGGCGGACGTCTACTGCAGGGCCATCGGCGGCAGGCTGCCGAGCGAAGCTGAGTGGGAGTATGCGGCCCGCGGAGGAACCAACAGCGCCCGCTACGGCAATCTCGATGACATCGCGTGGTACGTGAAGAACAGCGGCTTCACATCGCACCCGGTGGCAAAGAAGAAGCCCAACGCTTATGGGCTGTACGATATGCTCGGCAACGTGGTCGAGTGGACGTACACCTGGTATTGGGTGCAGCACAACCAGGAAAACATCAACCCCACCGGTCCTTCGACGGCGGAGTACAAAGAACTGCGCGGCGGCGGCTGGTGGGACAATCCGGACCTGGTGCGGGCATCGTACCGGATCAGGCTCGAAACCACCGATCTCGATTTCGATATCGGGTTCCGCTGCGCGACGAACTAACCTTAAGCCCGCAAAACGGAGCGCGCGGGCAACGTGCTCAGCGATAATGACGATGCCCGCGCGCCCTTTGCGGGCTCCGGACTACTCTTCTACTTGGCCTCGGCCTGGGTGGTCGTCATTGGGCCCATTCCTACGATCTCCAGGACACACTCGGTATCCTTTGCGCCGTCGTAGTGAACGCCGCCCGCGACATCCACCACGTAGGTTCCCGCCGGGACCGGATAGGTGCTGGCGGGATCGTATTTGTTTCCCGTACCGATCCACCAGGTGCCGGAAAGCACCGTAATGTAACGCTCGGTCGAGTGGAAATGCGGACGGCTCATATGACCGGGATGCCATTTGATGAGTTGAATATAGATGCCGGGCTTCGAAGGGTCGCCCTGAATCGTGGCCGTGTCGCTGGCCTCGCTCTTCCTCCAGTTAATCTTGTCGGGCAGAGTGTAGTGGACAGCCTTCGGATCGGGCTCGGCAGCCCGTCCCGGGACCAGGAGCATCATCGCGGTGACCGGAATCAGGGGAGCCAAACGTTTCAAGCGCGAAATAATTTCTTCCATAGTTGGATTCTAGCTCGGGGACGGCGCCAATTCGCGGACCGCTTCTTCGATCCGTTTGGTCGCTCCAGCGTAGTCGTCTCCCTCAATGGATATGGGCCTTCCGAACGCCACCGTTGCCTTCCCATGGCTCGGCCAATAGGCATCGCGGTTGAGCACTTTCTCGAGCCCAGCGATCCTCACGGGCACCACCGGCACATGCATCTGCGCCGCGAGCATCGCCGTGCCCTGGCGGAATGGCAGCAGCTCGCCGCGATGCGTGCGGTCGCCCTCGGGAAAGATCAAGATGCACAGGCCGTGATCCATCAGCGAGCCCATGTACCGAAATGCCCCGCGAGCTCCGATATCGGTCTGCGGCAGCGGGAACGCGTTATAAAACAGCACCGCCGAGTAATACTGCAGCGCGCTGGTGAATCTTCGCCACGCCGAGAATTGTTCCGGATGATAACGTGGCCCGAACCAGCCCGTCCCCATCGCGGGAGCTAACCGATTACGCCACTCCCTGGGCAACGCGCAGGCTATCGCGGGCACGTCCATGAGGCTTTGGTGATTTGAGGCGAATATTAGCGGCGCGTGCAGACCATTAAAGTTTTCAAGACCCTTTACTTTAATGCGGGCGAAGTACCGCGTCAAAGGCCGCGCCAGCGTAAACTGCACTACCGTTCGAATCGCCCGAGCCCACCACGATCTCGTCCATGCGGGATACTCCAGCGGAGCTTCGGCGGTTGCCGGAGCCTTCGGCGGACGCGACAACTCGCCTACCGTTCGAGCCGCCGTCAGCGATCCTTCGTCAATTGCGGCATCCTGCTTCTGCTCCAGCTCCATCAGCAGTTGAACACGATCGAGCGAGCTCAATCCCAGCTCATCGAGCGTCGTTTCATTGGTGATGGTCCGCCCCGGCGCGTAGCGCTGCAGAATCGCGACGATGCCCGCTCCCGCGGCTGCCGCAGGCTTTGGTCCTCCGGCGATCCGCTGCCGGATCTCTCCACGCTTCAGCTTCCCGGTCCCGCTGGTTCGCGGCAGATCCTCGCCTGCGGGCCATTCCGACAGCGCACGAATCTTCTGCTGATCTTCTAGCTTTTCGTTCGCCTTCGCGACGATCTGTTCGGCATCGGCTCCGCTCTCGAGTGCGAGCACCGCGTGCACCTGATTCGGTCCGATCACCGCGCAATCGCGCACGCCTTCGATCGTCCGGAGCACCGCTTCCACGTCTTCGGGAAACACTTTGCGGCCGTCCGGGAGCACGATCATGTCCTTCTTGCGCCCGCGAATGGAAAGCCGGCCTTCGGAATCGAGCTCACCGATATCGCCGGTGGCTAACCAACCGTTTTCGCGGCGCGTCTCGCTCGCCGCCTGACCGTAGTAGCCTTGCGAGACATTGCCTCCCTTCACCAGCACCTCGCCATCTTCGGCGATCTTGATCTCGACTCCGCCCACCGGCGTCCCCACCGTCCCGCGCCGCGTGTGAAACGGATGATTGAGCGTCACGATGGGAGCCGTCTCCGTCAGCCCATATCCTTGAATCACCACAAAGCCGAGCCGTAGGAAAAACTCCTCCACGTCCGGATCCAGCGGCGCCGCGCCGGTGATCATCGCCCAAAACTTGAATCCGAACGCCCGATGCACCTTGCGAAACTTCCACCAGCGCCTCAGCGGATGCATTTTCACCGGCAGATCCTTCGTCTCCGGAAACTCGCGCAGGATGTAATCGCGCAAGACTTCCAGTATCTTCGGCACGGACACCAGCACGGAAATCTTGCGCGATTTGATTTGCCGCACGATGTCTTCGGGATGGTAAGAGCGTTGAAAAACCACCGTGCCGCCGATCATTGGCGGGATGTAGGTCGCCATGGTCTGCCCGAACAGATGGCTCAGCGGGAGAAGATTCAAGAACCGCACTGGATGGAACGGGCGTTCGTACCGCCGATACTTTTTAACCTCCGTTTCCACCGGCACGATGTTCGAGAGCAGATTGCGGTGGGTGATGATCACGCCCTTCGGCTCCGCCGTCGCGCCCGAGGTGAAAACGATCTCGGCGATGTCGTCGCCCTTGATGCCTGCCGCCGGCGCCGCGGGAGGCGCCGTGGCGCTCCAATCGAAATCCGCGAATCGCCACAGCGGCGCGATACCATCCAGCGCGCCCGCATCCGCTGAATCGCCAGTCAGAACCGCGCGAGCCTCCACGATCCCGGCAACTCGCTTCACAAAATCCGCCGAGCTTCGGAAATCGATCGGCACCGCGATCGCCCCTTCGAGCAGGCATCCCCATAGGGCCGCGATCCACTCCGGCCGGTTCTCGCCCCACAGCACAACCTTTTCGCCCTTGCCGATGCCTTGCGCCCGCAGCTTCGCTGCGAATCCTCGCGCCGCGGACGCGACATCGTTATAAGTGCGCTGATGCGTCCGGTAGCCGTCGTCCCAGACCAGAAACTCGTCTTCGAGGACGGCCAGATCGGCGAAGAAATCGAGCAGCGTGTCGCGAGCCATTGCCTCTACATCGCCGTTATAGCAGGTGTAACCAGCGCCTGCATTCTCAGTAGATGATCTTTTGCGTGGAACAAGCTGAATATCGAATCTGTATCGCTTATGCGTGGGCTTTCCAGAAGATGATCGAGTGGAGTATACTGAGAACCGATGCCCCGCCGCGAATCTCCTCTCCAAAGTGAAATGCTCCAAGGCACTCTCGACATGCTGGTCCTTCGGACCCTGGTCCTCGGCCCCGCGCATGGCCACACCATCGCGCATGCGATCGAGCGCGGCTCAGACGACGTCCTTCAAATCGAGCACGGCTCACTCTATCCCGCTCTCCATCGCTTGGAAGATCGCGGCTGGATCGCGTCGTTCTGGGGAACGTCGGAGAACAACCGCAAAGCTCGTTATTACCGGCTCACGCTCAAGGGCCGCAAGCAACTCGACGCGCAGACCACGCGCTGGGAAGAAGTGGTGCGCGCCATCGGCCGCATTCTCAAACCGCAGCAGAGCGAGTAACTCATGAGCCTCTGGCGATTTCTCCACAGGTCCCGATGGCACGAAGAACGAAAGCAGGAGCTCGCTTCCCATGTGCAGATGGAAACCGACTCGAACGTCGCGCGAGGCATGTCCGAGGCCGAAGCCCGCGCGGCTGCGCAACGCAAACTCGGCAACAGAACCCGGATTCGAGAGGAGATTTACCGCATGAACACGGTCTCGGTCTTCGATACGCTCGCCCGCGATCTGCGCTACGCGATTCGCTCGCTGCGCCGGAGCCCCACGTTCGCACTCGTCGCGATCGTCACTCTCGCACTCGGCATCGGCGCGAGCACCGCGATCTTCACTGTGGTCAACGGAGTCCTGTTGCGCCCGCTGGCGTACCCCGAGCCGGAGAGGCTGGTGCGATTGTGGGAAACGATCCCGAAGGAATCGGTCCACCGCAATGTAGTTAATCCCTGGAATTTCCTGGATTGGCAGGCGCGAACTCAAACTTTCGAGAGCATGGCTGCGGTCACGTCAGCTCAGACCGTCAACCTCAGTGGCGATGGCGAACCCGTCTCCGTGAGCGGCGTCGGGGTGACCGCCAGCTTCTTTGACGTGCTGCGCGTTCGGCCGGAGATCGGCCGCACCTTCACACGTGAAGAAGAAGTCCTCGGACGAGGCTTAGTCGTGATCCTGAGTCATGAGCTGTGGCAAAGCCGCTTCGGAGCAGACAAGGGCATCTTAGGGAAGAAGCTGGTTCTGAACGGGGCCGCGATGTCCGTCATCGGCGTCATGCCGCCTCGATTCTCCTTCCCGAAGCTGAGCGCTGACTTGTGGCTGCCTTTGCCAATCGATCATTCGGCCAACTGGCAGGGCGGCCGTTCCTTCGGGGCGGTGGCTCGCCTCAAACCCGGCGTGGCCGTCCAGCAAGCCGACGCCGACTTGAAACGCATCGCCGCGCAGCTCGGGCAGGAGAGGCCGGATTTCGACAAGGGCTGGAGCGCGGAAGCCATTCCGATGCTCGCCGACGCAACCGGCGACGTTCGCACCGCGCTGCTGGTGCTGCTGGGAGCCGTCGGCTTTCTGCTCCTGATCGCGTGCTCCAATGTCGCGAATCTCTTTCTTATGCGCGGCGCGGAGCGGCACAAAGAGATCTCCTTGCGCGAAACGTTGGGGGCGAATCGCTGGCGTGTGTTCAGCCAACTGCTTACCGAAAGCTTAATCATTTCCCTGTTCGCCGCAGCTCTTGGTGTGGCTATCGGACAAGCCGGCCTGAAGGCGGTGCTCTCGCTGCTGCCTCAATCGGCCGCACTGCCGCGAAGCGAATCGATTACGCTCGATGCACGAGTCTTCGCGGCGGCGATCGTGCTGAGCGTGTCGACCGCGGTCTTCTTCGGGTTGCTCCCGTTGCTCCGCCTGGGCCGCACCGACCTGCAACAAAGCCTGCGCTTCCGTCCCCGGACCGCCAGCAGGACCATCCGGCGAACGTTCGTTTGCATTCAGGTTGCGACAGCTCTGGTGCTCTCCGTTGGCGCGGGCTTGATGGCTCGCAGCTTTGCGCGGTTGATTGCAGTGAACCCCGGCTTTGACACCGAACACGTAGTGGCGATGAACCTGCCGGCGGCGCGGCGCCTTCCGAATGAACAGGCTCGCGCGGATTACTCCGAGCGGCTGGTTTCCGAAGTCCGCAACGCGCCCGGCGTCGAATCAGCTAGCACCATTCAATTCCTAGCCATGGAAGGCTTGTCCCGGTCCTGCTTCACGCCGCCTCAGGACGGCCCCTTACCGCCAATGACCGATCAACCGAACGCCGAATTCGCCGTGGTGGGCCCGGATTACTTCAGGACGATGGGAATCCCGATCGAGCGCGGGCGCGAATTCAACCACCGCGACCGGCTCGGCGCGCCCATCGTGATTTTGGTTAACCGCGCATTCGCAAAGAAGTTTTATCCCGGTGAGGATGTCGTCGGAAAGAAGCTGCTGATCTGCTGGACCGTCAAAAATCCGGTCGAAATCGTGGGGGTCGTGGGCGATTCGCGGCAGGCCGGCATGGCCGATGCGCCGGAGCCGACAATCTTCGTGGCGAACTTGCAAGCGCCGACGCTCGGTAACCTTATCGTCAGGGCTAAAGGCAGTCCAGCGCAGATCGTGCAGGCCGCTGTGGCCGCGATCCACAAAGTGAATCCGGATCAGGCAGTGGCGAAAATCCGGACGCTGAAAGAGGTCGTCGATAACTCCGTCGCGCGCCCGAGGTTTCAATCCGCATTGATGCTGATTTTCGCGGGAGTTGCGTTGCTTCTCGCCTCGATCGGCGTGTACGGCGTCGTTTCCTATTCCGTGGCGCAGCGGACCAATGAAATCGGAATTCGTATGGCGGTGGGTGCCTCACGCGGCAACATAGCATCGCTCGTTTTGAGAGAAGGCGCTCTACTGTGCGTCATCGGCACGACCGCCGGACTCGCTGTCTCTTTCGGCGTCACCCGATTCCTGCAATCGCTGCTCTACGAGATCAGTCCCGCCGACCCTGCCACGTTCGCGTTGGTTTGCGGAGTGCTGGCTGCAGCCGCCGCGATCGCCATCGCAGTTCCCGTCCGCCGCGCGACGCGAGTGGACCCGCTGATCGCGCTACGTTACGACTAATGACTCAATCTCTCTGGCGCGACCTTCGCTACGTGCTGCGCGGCCTGCGCCGCAATCGGGCGTTCACCATCACCGCTCTGCTGACGCTGGCCATCGGCATCGGCGCGAACACCGCAGTTTTCAGCGTGGTGAATAGCGTTCTCATCAAGCCTCTGCCCTACCCTGATGCAGACCGGCTGGCCGGCGTGTGGAATATCGCGCCGGGCGCTCCTGGCCTCGCGAGCGTCACCGGCGACCTGCGCCTCTCGCCTTCGATGTACTTCACGTTCTCGGAGCAGAGCCAAGCGTTTCAGTCGATCGGCGTATGGACTGCGGGGCAAACTACCGTGACCGGACTTGCCGAGCCGGAGCGCCCCAGCGCGGCCTACGTCTCCGACGGTCTGCTCCAAACACTCTCCACTCCGCCCGCGTTCGGCCGCTGGCTCAACGCGGACGATCAGGCCCCGAACGGACCCGATCGTGTGGTGTTGAGCTACGGTTTTTGGCAACGGCATGCTGGCGCAAATCGGTCATTTGTAGGGCGCCAGATCACTGTGGGCGGGCGGTCGATGGAAGTCGCCGGCATCATGCCTCCGGGCTTCAAGATTCTCGACTTCACGCCGGACCTGATTCTGCCATTGAAGTTTGACCGCGCCACGATCGGGCTTTCCAATTTCAGTTACCAGGGAATCGCGCGCTTGAAGCCGGGCATTACGATCGCGCAGGCGAACGCAGACATCGCGCGGCTTCTCCCGATTTGGGAACGGTCTTGGTCATCGACCACGCTCTCCCGCTACTACCTCGACAACTGGCGCATTGCTCCGGCCGTGCGGCCGCTGAAGCGCGACGTCATCGGCAGCATCGGCGACGTGTTGTGGGTGGTCATGGGCACCATCGGCCTGGTGCTGCTCATCGCCTGTGCCAATGTCGCGAATCTTTTATTGGTCCGCGCCGATGCCCGCCAGCACGAACTCGCGATTCGCGCCGCGCTCGGCGCGGGATGGGGCCGCATTGTGCGTGAGCTACTCTTCGAAAGCCTTGCCTTGGGATTGATCGGCGGAGCAATCGGTTTGGCATTCGCGTATGCTGCGTTGCGTTTGCTGGTCGCGCATGGACCCGCGAATCTGCCGCGATTGAGCGAAGTCTCACTGGATACGACCGCGCTCGCGTTCAGCTT
>JASHRP010000287.1 GCA_030037375.1 Bryobacteraceae bacterium
CTGGGAGAAAGCACAGTCTACCTGATCGATACTTACGACACGCTGGAGGGCGCGCGGCGCGCCGCCGCTCTGGGCCGGCCGATGTGGGGCGTGCGGCTCGACAGCGGAAATCTGGTGGAGCTGGCTCCGGCTGTACGGGCGATCCTGGACAGCCATGGGCTGCAGGACGCGAAGATCATGGCGACCGGCGATCTCAACGAATACAAGATTCACGAATTGGTGGCGGCCGGCGCGCCTATCGACGTATTCGGAGTCGGAACAGAACTGGCGACCTCCGCGGACGCCCCCGCTCTCGGTGCGGTGTACAAGATGGTCGAACTGGAAAGCCCCGGCGAAGGCCGCCGGTACACGCTGAAGCTCAGCGAGGACAAGGCCACGCTGCCGGGAACGAAGCAAGTGTTCCGCTACGCCGATCACGATCTTCTGGCGCGCTCGAGCGAATGTCCTGCATGCCCAGGAAACGCTGTGGCTGCGGATGTCGAGGCCTTGCTGCAACCCGTGATCCTAGGCGGGC
This sequence comes from Bryobacteraceae bacterium, assembly GCA_030037375.1. Lineage (GTDB taxonomy): Bacteria > Acidobacteriota > Terriglobia > Bryobacterales > Bryobacteraceae > Palsa-187. Next base: position 515 of record JASHRP010000287.1, read on the forward strand.
AACTGGTTGAACGATTGCCGAGCGCTTCGGAAGCTCAGCGGCACGCTTCGGAGTGCTTGGCGAAGCTCCCGTCGCCTTGCCAGAGTCTGTTCGAATCCGAGGCCTGGCACGTGGAGCTAAGCTCGGAACTGGAGGCGCTCAATCAGCAGGTGCGGCGGGGCGCTTCACGGTAGGGGCCAATGACCGTCTTCTTCGACGTCGACACTCAGGCCGATTTTCTTTATCCGAGCGGCGCTCTATATGTTCCGGGCTCCGAGGCGATCGTGGAACGTGTAGCGGCGCTGAACCATTTCGCTGCCTCGCGCGGGATTCCCGTAATCTCGACGATGGACGCGCACACTGAGGATGATCCGGAATTTCGCGAATGGCCTCGCCATTGCGTAGCCGGGACGCCGGGCCAACGGAAACCGGCGTCGACGCTGCTGGAAGCGCGAGTGGTTGTACCGAATGCGCGGGGTCTTCCGGCGACAGCGGGCGCGCAACAAATACTGATCGAGAAACAAGCGCTCGATTGCTTCACGAACGTGAATCTGCCGGCATTGCTCGATCGACTGAACGCGGACCGCTGCGTGGTTTATGGCGTCGTCACGGAAATCTGCGTGAAACGTGCGGCTTTCGGGCTGCTGAGGGCGGGACGCCGCGTCGAGATCGTGACGGACGCCATCAAGGAACTCGATTCCTCCACTGCGGCGGCCACGCTGAAGGAGTTCACGTCCGCCGGCGGTGTCCTGACGACGTCCGAGCAAATCATGACCGAGGTGTAAGATTTACTCATGAGCGCGAAAACGCTGCTGACTGCTGACGATCTGGCGCGCATGCCCGACGACGATTCGGTGCAACTCGAACTCGATGAGGGGGAGTTGATCAGTATGCCGCCTGCTGGGTTTGACCATGGCGAACGTGAGGACCAGATTTCGTTCCTCTTGAACCAGCATGTCCGCAAGAACAAGCTCGGGAAAGTGCTCACGGGAGACACCGGGTTCCGGCTCAATGACAACACCGTCCTCTCGCCCGATGTCGCTTTCGTCCGAAAGGATCGGGTAGAAGCTTTGCGCAGCAAGAGTTTCGCGAAAGGCGCTCCCGATCTTGCGGTTGAGATCCTATCGCCTTCGGACACCGTCCGTCGTGTCAATCGCAAGGTGAAACAGTACTTGGCTGCTGGTTGTCATACGGTGTGGCTGGTGTATCCCGAGAGTCAGACAGTCGACATTTTCGAAGCCTCCGGCGCTGAGCGGACTCTCCATTCGCAGGAGATCCTAGAAGCGCAGGAGATCCTCCCGGGCTTTTCCGCCAAGGTCGCGGACCTATTCGCCTGACCGCTATTCTTCCGAATACCAATAGCGCCACTTGCGCTGATCCGGAAACAAGCGGATCAGCAGCATGCCGGCGATGAACCCGCCTACGTGAGCGAACCAGGCTACCCCGCCCCCGCTGTAGTCTGTTTCACTGAGCGATCCGATCCCGCTGAGGAACTGAATGGCGAACCAATACAACAGCAGGAATGCGGCGGGAATGTCCAATGTCAGGATGAGTAGCACGAAGAGGAGCGTGTGGATTCTGGTCTTCGGGAACCGGATCAGGTACGCGCCCATGACGCCCGCGATCGCTCCGCTCGCGCCGATGGTCGGTACGCGGGAAAAGGGGTTCGAGATCACTTGAACGATCGCCGCGATCACTCCGCAGGCGAGATACAGCGCCAGATACCGGGTCCCTCCGACCAAGTCCTCGACGTTGCGCCCGAACACCCACAGGAACAGCATGTTTCCGAGAATATGCAGCCATCCGCCATGCAGGAACATGGAAGTTACCAATGAAGCCAGGTTCAAATGGTCCGGCACCAATCCCCATTGCGAGACGAAGTCGTTCAAGACCGGTGCGGGCATCGACACCTGGTATAGAAAGACGATGACATTCACGGCGATCAAGCCCGCGGTGACCTTCGGTGTCGTGTAGACGCGCTCGGAGGAGCGCAAGGGGATGAGAATCATGCGTGCCCGAGCCGGACGCGGGTAAAGGGAACCTTGAGCACAGCATAACAAGCCGGGAAGGGGCTCGGCTGGTTATGTTTCCATCTAGCGAACGCGAGAGGCGAAGCTATTGCTTGGCGGGAGGCATTTCGTACAGATAGATCAAGTGCTTCTGCCGCCCGTCTGCCTGAACAGTCTGAGTAGGTTTCCAGCCCGGCACGGCGTAGTCGTGAGACACGACCCGGGCTCCAGGTTTCAGGAATTTCTCCAGCCGCGGCCGAAGCTCCGAATTCAGGGAGGTTGTCAGGTAAATCGTTACGACGTCTGCACCGCTGAGATCGGCCTGAAGCAGGTCGCCTTGGATCACCTGGGCGCTGCCGGTCAAGCCCGCTTTCTTGATATGGGTTCTCGCTTCCGCCGCGAGCTTCGGCGAAATCTCAATGCCAACGGCCTTGGCTTTATACTTCTCAACGGCGGCGATCAGGATGCGCCCGTCGCCGCAGCCCAAGTCGAAGACCGTTTCCCCCGGACGGATATTGGCGAGATCCAGCATCCGGTCGATCACCCTAGCGGGCGACGCTACGTAGGGAGCGAGCTTGTTTACATATTGAGAATTCTGAGCGAGCGCGGGACAGGCGACAAGCGTCAAAACGAGAGCAATCGGCCAGCGAGTCGCCGTGGAGTCACTGGGAGGAAGCTGAATTAGAGTTCCGCCCATGTTTGGATTTTACTATACGGGAAACAATCTCGGTCACCGCGAACCACAGGTCCCGTGGCCGGGTAATGGTGTATTCGGTACCGCGGAACAGCTTCACCGCGTGGCTCACCGAATCTTTCCACGGCATGTCCACCGGGTAGAGGTTGTAGTTCAGATAAAACACCGGGAAGTCCACGTCCGTCACAAACGGACGAAGCTGGTCGTCTGGCACCGAATCGTCCAGCATCAGCTTGGGACCGGCGAAGATCAGCGCGTCCGGATGATCCGATCCGCCAATCTCCTTTTTGATCAGATCCGCCAGGAACTCCATTTCTCCATGCTTATTGGCGAGTTGCTTGACATCAACAGTGCCGAGCTTAATGCCGTGTACCGCATCCCCTAGCGCCGGGAAATCGATCTTGTCGGCGTTGGCCTGGCGGTACACCACGCGCTGCTCCTGCATATTGAACGCCACCAGGGAGAACTTGCCAAATTGCGGCTCACGGGCCACGCGCCGGAGCATGGTGACCAGGGCCGTGGTATCGCTGGGACGCATGGCGGCGGAATCGTAGAGTTGAGGAGAGAAATTCACCAGAACCTTGATATTCAAGGGAGCCGGATTTTGAACCCGCTCCACTGGCGCCTCTTCCGTGAATTGCTCTCTTCCCGACTGCTCGACGCTCCCCGGAGTGATCCCCAGCTCCATCTGCTTATCCTTAACCGGCAGCGAGGCCTCTGAATCCCAATTGAACGCACACACCCGCTCCGCGCGGTCCCGCATCAGCCAGTCGATATGATAAGAGCCCTCGCCCACGTCCACTGACCCGTGAAGGTTGGCATCGCCCTTCGCGTCGTCCTCGATCGACGGGACGTGGATGTGCTGCACGAAGTAGCGCGGCTTACGGCCGTCGGATGAAACGCGGAACAGGATGGTGAGCTGGTTTTCCCCGCCGGATAACTCATTAAGCGGAACAGCGACGTCAAATCCGGTGTGAAACCGCAGATCGAAGCCCAACTCCGGCTTATCCGGCGTCACGGTACAGGCCAAATCCTTACGAATATCGCGGGCCTCGAGGACCGCCAGATCCGAAGCGTTCACTCGCAGCGAGCTCTCCATCGGCGACTGGGCGTGCAAAGCCGCGGCGCACACCAGCGCGGAACCGAGAATCGCCGCCGGACTCGCCAGCAAAGCCAACCAACGGGTTTGATTCTCTGCGCTCACCTTCGCCTCGGTTCTTCCATCGGAAGAACTGGTACTCCGTATTATGGCCCAATCTGGGGAATCTTCAATACCCTATCGGCCCCATTCGCTCAATTGCTGCAATACCTGCTGCGCCGCCCTCTGACCGGCGCTCTTCTTGGATTGCCCTTGCGCTTGGCTAACCCATTCCTTGCCCAGCCTCACCTCCACGGTAAAGGTCTTGGAATGCTCGGGCCCGGTCTCCTCCACTACGACATACCGGGGCGCGGGCAGTTTCAGCGCCTGAGCCATTTCCTGCAAGGCGCTCTTGTGATCCGTGACGACCGCAGCCTTGCCGTCCTCGGGACCGTCCATCCCGGCGGCTACGCGAACTTCAACAAAGCTTCGCGCCTTCTCGAAGCCGGCGTCCAAATAGAGGGCGGCGATCAGCGCCTCGACTGCGTCGGAAAGCAACGCTTTCTTGTCCCGGCCGCCACTCATTTCCTCCCCTCGGCCAAGGTAGAGGAACTCCCCCAGCCCAAGGTCTCGCGCCACCTCGTGCAAGCGGGCCGCGCTCACCAGATGCGCCTTGAGTTTGGAGAGCTGACCTTCGGGAAACCCTGGGTAACGCCGGACGAGGTATTCGCTGATTGCAAATCCGAGGATCGAATCGCCGAGAAATTCGAGCTGCTCATTATCCGCGGCCATTGGTTCTTCAGCCGGCCGCTCATAGACATGCGAGGTGTGAGTTAAGGCACGCTCCAGCAGTCCGCGGTCGCGGAACTTATGTCCGATCCTCTCTTCAAGATCTCCCAGATCCGCCATAGGGGACAGTAGTCGGTCCGTCGGGCGGCCTACTAAGTGAGAGCAGGCAATTCGACACACCGTTTCTCCAGAGCGAAAAGGGAGCCGCCGTGGGAGGAAGTGGGGCTCCCGGCAGGCGCATCCTTACTTGCCGCCCTTTTTTGCTCTGGCCAGTTCGGAGTCGGCAAAAGCCTTTACCCGCGGATCGAGATTCGGCAGCCCCTCGACCTTGTTCAAAATCGCGATCGCGTCGGCGTAGTTGCCGGTCTCGTTATAAGCGTTGCCGAGCCGGGCCATCAGCACGGAATCGGGGGTCGCCTCAGTATCTACAGCCATCTTGAACTCGGACGCGGCTGTGGGCCAATTGGTTCGGGCCGTCGCGATCAACCCCAAATCCTTATGGGCCTCGGCGGTCTCGTCCTTTTTGAAGGCCGCCCAATCATTGTCGGAAACGCCGGCCGGCTTGGGCGCCGAACCAATCAGATCCAGAGCCTGCTTGACGTCCTTTTCGGACTCGCCCAGCTTCTGCTCCTTGTCCAAATCGTATTTCTGCGTGTGCTGAGCCAACTCCCCCGCCACCAGCAGCAGCGCATCGAACCGGGTAGGCTCGGCGTCGACCGACAGCTTCCCGTAGCTCACCGCTTTGGCGAAATCACCCTTCTGATCCGCGGCTTGCGCGGCCTCGAACAGCGCCGAGCTCTTGAACATGCTGTCCGGGAAGTTGGTTACAAAATTTTCCACGGCCGCGATCTTTTCGTCCGGCGTCTTGGCGTCCTGGATCTTCTTGATCGCATCCCGCTCCTTGGCGGAAATTTGCTTACCCTTCGGCACGACCACGGTCGGCGGCGGCTGCTTCGTATCCTGCGCTACCATGATCGCCGCGCCCGCCACAACGGCCGTCAACGTCAACACTCGCTTAATCATCCTGAACTCCTTCGGGGTCACTTGGTATTTGTAGTTGGTTGGTTGAGCCCTTGCTCCGCCAATTTGCGCACCTGATCGGGCACGCCCGGAACCGCTAACGCCGACTTATAAAACTCCTGCGCCTGCTCCCGCCCACCTTGCATATTATCCGACAACCGGCCCAAATAGAACAGGCACCAAGACTTGACCACGGGGTCAGGATCCAGTTCAAGGGCCTTGTGAAACAGCCGTTCGCTGGTGTCCAGGTCATGTTCGACGTAGGCCACTCGCGCTAAACCATAATACGATCTCGCGTGGACCGAATTTTGATCCGACTCCTGCAGCGAGCGGAGGAACAGCTCCTTGGCGCCGTCTACCTTGCGATCCGATGCGCCGTGCGCGTTCAGCTCTTTCTCGGCGTCGTCAAGAGTCTTCGCGACGCCAGTTAAGGGGGGCGGCGCAACGACAGGCGGCGGAGTCACGTGAATGGTACGGACGGTGCGTTCGCTGACGAACTGCACCTTCGCCAGCCGCTTTTGCTCCTTCTTGACGTCGATCTTGTCGATCATGTCAGGAAGGTAGACGCGCATTGCCGATTCCTGACTCTCGAAGACGGCCAATTGCTCGGCGAAAGCCGGGGTGAGAATATAGCCTTCGCGTAACGCCTGATCGACCATCGCGGGCTTGCGGGCAAGCCGGGCTTCGATGGCTTTGATCAGGCATTCCGTGGCAAGCTCAACCCATTGGCTGCGTTGGTAAGCCTCGGCCACCAGGGGCGCGTTCTGCGCGTAATCGTAGAGAGCGGATTTGGTTTGAAGCTCGGCCGAATACTTATTGGTGAGCGGCTCCAACAGATAGTGAAGATACTCGTGGCGAACGTCGTTGGTCGGGATTTCGGCGAACGGCGTCACCACAACGTTGTAATTCTCCATGTAGGTGAAGCTTTGTACCTGGTTGGGAGCGCCTAGCGGCTCGATCCAGACCAGAAACCGGCTTCCCAGGTACCCGGCGGAATCGTTGCGCAGATACCCGTTGGCTTCGAGCAAAGCCCGCCTCAAGGGCGGTGCAAATTGGTCCAGGTAAGCGTCGTACTCCGGTTGAAATTCCTTCCAGAGGTCGTCCAGGTGAGCCTCCTTATCGAATTCCGCCAGAAGCTCCGGAAGATCGTTTAACGGCTCCACCGACGGAGGCCGTGGCAAGTCCGACCGCGCTGGCTTGTAATCGGGTGGTCCTGCGGAAAGGATTGCGAACTGGATGTAGCGGTTAAGCTCGCTCGCCGGATCTTTCGGACGAGTGTCGCGCAGCAAGCTTCGCAGAGCAGTTAGTGAGGCGATTCTCTGGTTCGCCAGCTTATCCCGCACCTTTTGACGCAACGGGGAATTCGTCAGCAGGTTCATGCCGTCGTCGTAGCCGGAAAGATTCGCCGCTACCATGACAGCGAACAAAGTCCGGTTGGCGTTCAAGTCGCCACTGGGCTGTGAGGTATTGCTGTCCACCGGCCCGAATTGAGCCGCGGCGGAGCCGGTGAAGACAGCAGCGGCAATCAGGGCGAAGGGAAGAAAACGCATCGAAAACCCGCCTTTTAGTATAACTTCAACCTCCGCGGTTACTGTTTGTTTGGCGGGGCGGCGCCTCGGCCCGTTCCATTACCTGCGCTACGAGGCTGCTGCTTGACGAAAGCCGCGACATCCCGGGCTGCCTTGGTCTCCACACCCGGCTTGCTGAGAAACCCCAAATCGCGGAACCAGTCGATGAAGCGGTACTGCCACGTTCCGTAGGGCGTGTCATTGCGATCCGTCAAGCCTCCGCTCATCCGGCTTCCGTCGGGCATGGGATCGCCGGGATGGCGGCCATTGGCATAAATGTGCATTTCAAGATTCGGAGCATGAAACGCGAGCATCGCCGCGAAATATTCGTCGGCCCAGACGGCATGAACCTGATCGTCCGATCCCGCGCAGGCGATGAAGGAAGGAGGAACGTTGCGCGGAATGGGAGGCGCGGTCCGGCTTCGAGCGAACGGCGACGGACCGGGATAAATGATGCCTACAAAATCCGGCCGCGAGCTGACACCGGCGAGTGGATCGCCTGCGCCGCTGTTCTTCTTGTCGAAATCCGGAAACGATACCGCCGCTGGAGCTGCCAGCTCCGCGCCAGCAGAAAATCCCATGATGCCGATTTTTTTCGGGTCGAGATTCCAATCCTTGGCATGCGCCCGAACCAAGCGAATCGCCTGCTGGGCGTCGTAAACTTCGTCGGTCTGCGGATTGTAGCCGTCGCGCCGCAGGCGGTTGCGCAGAATAATCGTGTTTACGCCGTAGTTGTAGAAGAACGGAACGAAGTCCGCGGCCTCGCTACCGACATTCAGTGTGCTGTGCCCTCCGCCCGCGGCGAGAATCACCGCGGCTCCGGTGTTGATACTCCCGTCGATTAGGTGCACTTCGATCGAAGGATTGTGGATATTGACGATGCTGCTCACGCGGCCGGGAACAGCTGCGCTCATGTTGTACTGCTCGGCTTCGCGCAGGCGGTCAGCATGAAGATAGGGCGAGCCAGGCGAATACAGCGTGACCACGACGCCACCGGGGAGGATCGCCTGCGGAGCATAAGGACCATCGGTTACCGGTCCCGGCTTCGGCACGAACTGCGGCGGAGGAAGCGGGGGCAAGACCGCGCGAGGCGAATCCTGCGCGGCGAGGCAACCAGCGGCGATCGCCAGAAGCACAATGCGCTGGCGCAGGTTTGCCACCGTCATTCCCCCAAAATATCGAGCGCCGCTTGCATCTCGGCGCGCGCGTGCGCGTCCCGGGTGGCCTCGATTCCTTCGCGGTAAAGCGCGCGAGCCTCATCCAGCCGGCCCAATTTTTCGAGCGTTTGGCCCCCGTGGAAATAAGCCGCCGAATAAGCCGGGTCTGCCGCGAGGATGGCCCGAAACTCCGCGACGGCCGTATCAAGCTGGCCGGCATTTACGTATTCCATCGCCAGCCCGTAACGCGCAAAGGCGCTGGCGGGGTCTCGTTCCAGGAGTTGCTTGAGAACGTCAATTCGTGAAGTCGCCAATCTGCTAGGATACCGCCGTGGGGTGTCCGTTTTTCGAGCCTCAGCGTCCGCTTGAACCCGGCGATTGGACCGAGTATTGGACGCATCGGCCGCGGTTACCTTTGGGTGAGGCATACTCGGGCATTTGCCGCGCGGGCGATCCGCATACGCCCTCCAAAGAGCGGCAACGCGAGCTGTGCAATTGCGGCTATGCACGCGGCCGCTGTGAAAACTTTCCCAAATCTTCCGCCGTTGACGCCGTTCGCTTCTCCGTGATTTCGAATGAGCCGCTTCGAGTGATCTACATCCTCGAGAAGGACTACGCTCCGCTGGAGCATGGCGAGTTCGACCCAAACGGCGAACCTGACTCCGTCCTGGCGCACCAAGCCCGCGCTTTCGCGCAAAGCTATCGCAAACAGCGCGCGGCTGCGGCGAAAGCGCAAGCCGTATAAGACCTCACGCCTTATACATGTACTTGATGTTGGATTTGTAGACCAGCAAGTTGGGCTCGCCTTCGCGATTCACCTTCAAGCAACGCTTGTCGTACCACTCGATCACGCCTTTGAGCGTTTCGCCGTCCTTGAGCACGATGGTCATTGGCGTCTTGGACTGCATCTGCTTGAGGTAGTAAAAATTCTCGGCGTTGGTCTCTTCCGGCGGCGTGACTTTTTTAGGCCCGTCCTTGCGCATCGGACCGGAGGATCTCTGCTCCTTCATCTCGTTGATATTTGGCCGGATCAGCCTTCGATTTGCGGGGTCCACTTAGGCAGGCTCCTTGGGGATGGAACGCTCTTGTTTCTTGGATAGCATAGTGCTAGCGGGATCGCAATTCGACCGCGAAAGCATCCAACGCGAGCGGCTTTTGAATGTTACGCCGGCCGAGTTCGACCAGCGCATCGGTGCGCTCTACGGCTGCTCTCAGCCAGTTGAAGCTGACCTGCGACGCCAGCGTCTTCAGATCGCTCTCCACATCGCGATTCCGGATCTCCATCACTCCATGCGCCAGTCTCATCACATCCGTCAATAGCGAATACAGGACCTCGAGATAGACTTCCAGCTTTTCCGACCGCCGCGCCGCGATCGATTCGGAATGCTTCATCCAGTTTCCGAATGGTTCGACGCCGCCGGCCACCTTCAGCAGCGCAAGCATGGCCGAGCGCCTGCGGTCGTACACCTCTAAATCCAGCGACACGGCCATACCGGGCGATCCCTCCGCAAGAGCGAGTCTCTTTTCGGCGCGGTCCGCGCCGCGTGACGCGAGAAACGCTCGCATAGCCGTGTCGTTCAAGCGTCCGAAATAAAACGGGACAGCGCGGGAACGAATGGTCGGCAGGAGATCGTAGGCGTTGCGGGCGGTCAGGATCAAAATCAAGTGCTGCGGCGGTTCCTCGAGCGTCTTGAGCAGGGAATTCGCGGCCTGTTCATTCGCGCGATCGATCGAATCGATCAGGAACATCTTCCATTCACCCTTGAGAGGCTTGAGCGGGGCGCGCTCCTTCAGCAGCCGCATCTGCGCGATGGTGATTTGCCGAAGCGGGCCATCCGGGGCGAAGGTGGTGAAATCGGGATGCGTCGAGAGCAGGAGCGGATCGTCATTGCGCTTCTCAGCCGTCCATTTTTCCCGATCCTCGATAAGAGTGACGTTGGCCTCAAGGCTCAAATCGTCCTGCTCGATTCTGCCGGCGTCGCCCACCAAAGCAGCGGCGAATCTGCGCGCGAGCGTGGCTTTGCCGAT
>JASHRP010000288.1 GCA_030037375.1 Bryobacteraceae bacterium
GAAATTACCTGCCGCGGGGCGTTAGCTTGCGCGACAGCGGCTGCCTGATCCTTGTCGGACTCGCTTGCGACGTGTCCGGTTAGCGTTACCACTCCCGCGGAGTGGTCTTCGGACACCGAAACATCCTTAAATTGCGGCTCGTTTAAAGCGTTATGGACCCTCGCTGAAGCGTCCGGCCTATTTGCGGAGCATCCTGCGAGTGAAATCGCAAGGCCAACAGTCAATCCGATCGTTCTAATTGGAAACATCTTGTGGACCTCCCTCGTGCTCGCAAGGTGCATTTCGCCTGCCAAGTAGCCGTGCGGAAATCCCTCGCCTTTTCAATAGGTCGCTTGGCGTGCTGCGACCGGTGCACGAGACAGCATTTGCACGAAGGAATGTTTGGCCGGTCCGGATGCGTCAACTGTTCGGGTCCGCAAGCTCGCGGCGCAGCCATGCTCGCGCCAACCGGAGCTCATGCCGGATTGCGTGGGCGGAACGGTCGGCCACCAGCGCGATCTCATCCGCCGTCATGCCGCCGAAGTAGTGCATCTCAATGACTTGAGCCAGAGCTGGATTTTCGTCTGATAACGCCTCGATCGCTCGATCGACTTCCAGCATCCGAAGCTGGCTCTGGCTTCCAGCCGACTTGACGATGATGGCCGTGTCCCAATCGACCCGTTGCGCCCCGCCGCCACGCTTGACGGCCGCGGCCGCGCGAGCATGATCGATCAGAACTTGGCGCATCACCCTCGACATTACGGCCAGGAAATGGGCGCGATCGACGAATTGCGCCTGTCCATTGTCGAGCAGTTTGAGGCAGGCTTCATTCACCAGGGCGGTCGGCTGGAGCGTTTCGCCCGGCCGGCGGTTTCGCACGAATAGCCGCGCCATCCGATGCAGCTCACTGTAAATGAGCGGCATTAGATTGTGGAGGGCGCTTTCATCCCCTTCCCGCCAGCGTTGCAGTAGTAGCGTGACTTCGGTAGGCATCCCGAGTGCGTATTGTCATTGTCGCGCGCCGGGATTGCAGTACGCAGAAGATTGCACCGTCATTGCGGCAACCGGCCTGATCCGGCATAATGTGTGTACTTCGCCAACATGCCCGCCACTACGAGGCTATCTTGCGCCAGGAAGTGATAACTCTCTTTCAGGAGCTTGCTGATCTTGCGCCACCGGCTCGCGAGGCTTACTACGCGAGCCGGAAGGTTCCTCCCAACCTTCGCGACGAAGTGGAATCGCTGCTTCAATTTGACGCAAATGCCGAATCGTTCACCGGGCACATCGCCCAGGCCGCGGGAGAGATTCTGGAGGCCACCGGATACGTTTCAAACGAGACACGATGGGGGCCTTATCGCGTGATCCGGCCTCTGGGGCGCGGCGGGATGGGCGCGGTCTATTTGGCTGAGCGCACCGATGGCGAGGTGGACCAGCACGTTGCGATCAAGGTGGTCCGATCCAGCGCCGATTTACCGGCTTTTCAAGAACGCTTCCTCGGGGAACGCCGTATTCTCGCTTCTCTGAACCATCCCGGCATCGCCCGTCTTCTCGACGCGGGCCGCACCGGGGACGGCCAGCCGTACCTGGTGATGGAGTTCATCGACGGTGTGGCCATCGACACGTATTGCGCGCAGCTCGATTTGCGCGGCATTTTGAAACTGTTTCTGGCAGTTTGCGATGCAGTCTCGTACGCCCACCGCAACCTGATCATCCATCGCGACCTGAAACCTTCGAATATCCTGGTGGACTCGGCCGGCCGTCCCAAGCTTCTGGATTTCGGCATCGCCAAGATCCTGGATGCTTCCCTGGATGGTTCTAGTGACGCGCGCACGCTGGTCCGCATTCTGACGCCGGAATACGCCAGCCCCGAGCAAATCCGCGGCGAGGCTCATAGCACTGCGACCGACATTTACTCGCTCGGAGCAGTTTTACACAAGCTCCTCGCGGGCGCCGCGCCGAAACCCGCCGCCCCTAGCCCTATAAAGCCGGACATTCCACGAGACATCGAATTCGTGGTGCGAAAAGCCCTTCGCACCGAACCGGAGGAGCGCTACGCGACAGTGGATGCATTCGCCGAGGATGTCCGGGCGTTCCTGGAGAACCGGCCCGTCCGCGCTCGCGCCGGCAATGCCTGGTATCGCGCGAGAAAGTTTGTGCGGCGCTATTGGGTCCCGGTCACAGCCGGCGCCGTGGCCTTGATCGGTCTTTCCACAGGGCTGTATGTCGCGAACCGAGAGCGCGCCGTTGCCGAGCAGCGATTCGTCCAAGTCCGTCAGTTGGCGAACAAGGTATTCGATATCGATGTGGCGATCCGCAACCTTCAAGGCACAACAAAGGCGCGGCAACTGATCGTGTCCACTTCGCTCGAATACTTGCAGAAGGTGGGCGCGGAAGCGCGCGGCGACAAGGATTTAGCGTTGGAGATCGGCTCCGCCTACGTACAGTTGGCGCACGTCCAGGGCGTTCCTGTAAATCCAAACTTGGGCCAGTTCGCAGCCGCGGACGAGAGTCTCAAAAAGGCCGATGCATTGGTGGAATCGGTCTTGAGATCGGATCCAAAAAATCGCAAGGCGCTGCTCACTTCGGCGACCATCGCGCACGACCGCATGGTGCTGGCGGATACGCAAGCGAAGCGCGAAGAGGCCTTGACGCAAACGCTCAAGGCGGCTGAAGGCATGGACCGTCTCGCCGCTCTGGGCCATCTCGACGCGAACGAAGTCAGGGAACTCTCTTTCATGTACAGCAATGTGGCGGTGACGTTTGCCGATTACCACAGGTTGGATGACGCGATCCGCCAGTCGCGGCGCTCGATCGAGGTCGCGCAAATGCTGCAGGGAACCGGCGCGCAGCAGAGCTTGGCTTACGGAATCCTGGCGGACGCACTGCGGCAATCGGGACAATTGGACTCCGCTCTGACGGCGGTTCGTGAGTCGCGCCGGCTGGAGGAGCAGCAAACGGAAACCGGCACGAGCTGGCAGCGCGCGAACCTGGTGCTGGCTCTAATTCGTGAAGGTTCCATCCTGGGCGAGGATCAAGACATCAGCCTCGACAGGCCGCAAGAAGCAGTCGCAGTCTTCCGGCAGGGGCTAGACATCGCGCAGGACCTGGCAAGGAAAGACGCCGACGATATCACCCATCATCAACTGATCAGCGAGGTGGGACGGCATCTCGGCGACGTTCTGCGCCACACCGATCCGCAATCGGCGCTCATGGTTTACGACGCTTGCATCCAAAGCATGCACGATACCAAGAATTCGAACGAAGTAACCAGCCGCGAGGAGGTGAGACTGCTGGCCGGTTCTTCCTATGCCTTTCGTGCGCTGCATCGCGAGAGCGACGGCAAGCAGCGGATTGACGAAGCCTTCGAAATTCTGCGAAAAACCGGCGATTATCCGGCGTCGAAAATCGAATTGGCCAGCGAAGCCGATGTCGCGGTGCGGGCCTTGGCCGATTACTACGCAGCAGCCGGACAGCCCGCGAAGGCCGCGGACACCTATCGCGATCTGCTCGCGAGAGTGCGGGAATCGAATCCAGATCCGGAGAACGACCTGCGCAACGCGGTTTACATGTCGAACGCCTACGCTGCCCTGGCCCGCGCTCTGCGCCAGACCGGCAGCGCCCAAGTAGCCGGCCGCGGCCAAGAAGCAGCCAAGTGGGAAGCGGAGCGTCGCAAGCTGTGGGAACACTGGGATAGCAAGCTCGCGAGTAATCCGTTCGTCCAGCGCCAATTGGCTGCGGCCCGTCTGAACTGACTCCGCGGCCCGCAATGGGCGCGCGGGCGCCCTCGATGACCGACTAAGCTGCCCGCGCGATCCGTTTTGCGGGCGGTTCCTAGGTATGCTTACAGCGCGCTTAGGAAGTTGACCAAGTCCAGCTCGTCCTGCGAACTCAGAACAAGGCCGAACCGATTCTCGTAGAAATGCACGACATCCAGCAGGCTCTGCGCGGAGCCGTTATGGAAATACGGCGCGCGGGCAGAGAGCCCGCGAAGGATGGGGCCCTTGATCTTGCCGACGTGATCGAAGTTACCGTCGATCAAGGCTTGACCGAGGTCGCTGGTGGTCTTGCAGGTGTCGGTCACCTGTCCGTTCACTAGCTGGCACACCGTGATTTGCGGCAGATAGCTGATATCCAGCCCGCCCATATTGACATGTGAATTCGAAGCGCCGGGGTCGCCGGTCCCGATGTTCAAGGGCGTGGGGAAGGAGTGGTTGCCGACGTTGGGCGTGTCGTGGCAGGTGCCGCAGGTTCCGGTCAGCGATGGAATCCCGCCGGACACCAGTCCGCCGAGTGAAACGTCGTCGTTGATTCCGGCCACCCCTGTTATCGTGATCGGTCTGGTATTGAAGATGGTCTGCCCTCGCGCGACTGACGCCCCGAAGTCATAGGAAGGCAGTTTCGACCATGCGTCGTAAAGGTTGAAGATATTCGAGGTGAACAGATTATCGCCCGGCGCGTTCAGCCCGCCCGGCTGTTCCGGGCCGTTAGGGAGCAAAGCGTGTACGCTCGAATTGATGCTAATGAAGAACGGCAAAGTGGCGAGGGGCACCGGTCCTCCGGTTGCGCCCACGGAGTTCAGAGGTCCGGTGAGGAAGCCAAGAGATTGCGCCGTGGACAACGCCATCTCGAAATTGACGATTTCCGTCTGCTCGGCTGCGGTCGGCCGTGTGCCATCGCCCTGTGCGTGGGTAACGGTAGCATCAACCGACTGATGGGCCAGGTCGCCTTCGAGCGCGCCGGGATAGTTCGCATAGACGATTTTGGTCGTGCCCGTAAGCGGCGTGGATTCGCGGCCGTCCCACATGACGGCGCTCAAGAATCGAAGATTCGTGGCAGGCAGCGGCCGCCGGTACTGCGAGATTACATTGGTCTCATTGCAGGCGTATGGATTACTGACCGCGGTAACCGCGTAATTCGCGCCGGAGGGAACCGCAAGGGCGATGCGGATCAAACCCCGCGTGCGCAGCAAGCTATACGCGGAGGAGCGTCCCTGAAGCGTCGAGACATCGATGTTGTGATCGCAGTTTGAACCGTCAACGGTGCGGAAGATCGGATCCGTGCCGGCGGTCTCATCGAATCGCAACTGGACGTCGAGCGCGGACACTGACATGCCGTCGCTCGGCTGGTGACAAGACCCGCAACTTCGGCCGTTGGTCCCCAGACTTTGAAAGAAGGGGCCCGTCTCATCGATGCCTCCGCCGGCGGTGCTGTAGGTCTGAGAAGCGCCGGCCAAGTTGAGGAACGAAGTCCCGTTGGGGATAAACGTCTGGCTGGGCGACGGTGGAAACTGCCCCTTCACCGTTCGTGAGGCTAAGATTGTTCCCGCGAGAACCAGTAAAGCAGCCGTTGCCACGCGGCGCCGGCAGTCTCGAAGCACACATAGGTTTTTCATGCTTTCCTCCGAATCGAAAAACGGACCTCCGCTAAGCGCCCGGCGCCGGCTTAGCCGCCGGTTTCGGGCTTTGTCATAACGGGTCCTATTGGAGATAACGGAATCCGGAGGAATTTTTGGCGAGGCTCGCGATTATTTTTGAGGGAGTGAGCCGTCAGGATGGGCCTTGAGAATCAAGGCTCGTGCGGAGATTGAGACGATTCCATAAGCCGCCGCAGCAGCGCAACGGTCTCCTCGCGAGGCTTGACCGGACCGCCCGCGTGGCCCCGCAGCCCCTTGCCTTGGGCCATTTCGATCGGCGAGCGGCCTTGCTTATCCACGACGTCGAGCTTCGCGCCTCGCGACGCGAGCAGTTTCACCAAATCGTCGGTCGGCTGCGGAAAATTGGCATCCGCGGCTTGAGCAGCGAAGTGCATGGCGGTTTGTCCAGCCGCGCTGATGGCGTTAATATCGGCTCCGTGATCGAGCAGGACTGTCGCCGCGGCGACCAAATCGTCCTCCGTGCCGTAGTCCTTCGCGAAAGCGCTGGTCCCTCGGCCGAGCCCCGCGGCGAACATCAGCGGCGTGGTTCCGTTCTTCAAGGGCTGGGAAACGTCGGCCCCATGCGCGATCAGGAGCCGGATCGCCGCGGCGTCTCCCGCATGCGCGGCGCGCGCCAGCGGAGTCGCTCCCGCGCCCAGCGAACCCTCACCCGGAGTATGGGCGCGCTGCAGCGTCGCCGACTTCAGACCCGCATTCGGGTTTGCGCCATGTTCGAGAAGCACCTTCATTAGGTCGAGCGCCGTCAGCTTGTCGTGTGACGGCCGGCCAGGTCTGCCGAAGATCTCTCCGAGCGTATTCATGTCGACCGCGGCATATAAAGGACCCATGCCAGTCGAATCGGGCAGGTTCACGTCCGCCCCATGTTCCACCAGCACCGCGGCGGTGTCATAGTGGCCGTTGGTAATCGCGATCAGCAGGCTGGTTGAGCCGTCGGGATCGGAGGCGTTCTGCTCCGCTCCCGCCTCGCACAGCACGCGAGTGGCATCGGCCGCGCCTTCCCGAGCCGCGTACATCAACGGCGTCCAGCTTCCGTGAGGCAGGATGGTCAATACACCTTCAAGTCCGAAGCGATCCTTTGCGTATTCAAGTTTTGTGGAGCGTCCGTTCAGGTCGGCTCCGTGCTTCAGCAAAAGCTGGATAACCGCGGCTTGATTCGACGCCGCGGCAAGCATCAGCGCGGTCTCGCCGTACGAGGGTCCGGCCGCGGCCACGTTCGCACCATGCTCGATCAAGAGCTCGGCGACATCCGGGTTGCCGGCGCGCGACGCGGTCATCAGAAGCGTTTCGCCGTCCGGAAGCGTGGCGTTCGAGTCCGCTCCGGCCTTGAGCAGCATCTCCGCCATCTTGCTGTTGCGATTCATCGCCGCGAGCCACAGCGGCGTGATCCCGTCGCGCGTAGCGGTCTTCGCGGATGCGCCCGCCTGCAGCAAGCGGGAAGCGATCTCGAGATCGTCAGCGCGAACCGCTAAATCGAGCGGAGTCGTGCCATCCGGGTCCGCGGCGTTGACGTCGGCGTGCTCCTGG
>JASHRP010000289.1 GCA_030037375.1 Bryobacteraceae bacterium
CTGCGCGACAATTCGGCGGGGCGATTGACGATCGGCGCGAATGAATCGTCGACGCTGTATTTGCTCGACCACATCGAAAAGTATCGCGAGCGCTTCCCGAAGGTTCGGGTGCAGATCCGGCGCAGTTTGTCGAGCAAGATTCCGGCGGAGTTGATCGACGGCGAGCTGGAGCTGGGCATCCTGACGTACGATCCGGAGGACGACCGGCTGGTATCGCGCGTGATCTATACCGATCATTTGGCGTTTGTGACGTCGCCCAAGCACCGGCTGGCCGAGTGCGGCGAGGTGTCGATCACGGAATTGGGCGCCGAAACATTCATAGCGCATAATGTTGTTTCGCCGTATCGCGGGCTGGTGATCCGCGCGTTCCAGAGCAACAAGGTGCCGCTCAAGATGGACGTGGAGATGCCGACGGTGGAGGCGATTCGAAAAATGGTGGAGCGCAACGAGGGCGTGGCGTTCCTGCCGCGCATGTGCGTGGAGGAGGAATTGCGGCACGGGCTGCTGTGCGAGGTGAAAGTGAAGGAGCTCGAAGTGGAGCGCAAGATCCGGCTGGTGTATCCGGCGAAGCGGGCGCTGAGCCATGCGGCGCAGGCGTTTTTGGAGGTAGTTGGGAGCGGGGATGCGGCGAGGGCGTGAGGGGGATCCTGGCGAGCGGTTGACGCATTTTCTGAACGTCGATCTGGATATTTATTCCGCGCGAAATCTTCGGCCGCTGGTGGAGTGCCTTGGTTCGAAGGTGCGCGTGCTGTACTTGGGCCGGGAGCGCGGATCGTACGTTGCTCATCTTGAAAATTGCCGGTTACTCCCGGACGGCTGATTCAACCATCCGGCGATTTTGCGAACTGATCGAAGGGCTTCCTAAACCTGCGCGAGCTTTGTGGAACGGCGCAGCCAGTCGAAGCTTCAGTGTCGGCATTCAGCCCGGCGAAGGGCCATCGTGCAAGGATTTTAAGATTGCGCCGGCAACAGTCCGCGCGGTTGCTAGTGTCGGCGCGCGAATTGTGATCTCGATTTACGCATTCGGCCTTCCAGTTCGGGTGATAGGCACGCGGCAGGCAAACGTGACGGCACCACGGGGGAAAGCTCCGGGATTGCGGTGCAGAGAGGGCGTGATACCGTGAAGGCATGAGTGCATCGGCTGCTCTCGATCAGTTACTCGATCCATTGGCCTTGTGCCTTGATGCGGAATCGGCACAACGCATAGCCGATCTCCGGCTTGCGCCGGCGGTCGAGCAGCGAGTCGCTGAGCTCGCCGAACGCGCGAACGAAGGGTGGCTGACGGATGACGAGCGCGGCGAATATGAGGCGCTCATCAATGCGGCGGACTTCATCGATATCCTGAAGGTCAAGGCTCGCCGAAGGCTCGGCTCAAATCCCGCGAAGGGTTGAGGGCGGAAAGCCGTCGAAATTGGTTCGCGTCGCCAAGCGTGGCGACGCTGCAAGCTGAAGCTTTCGATACAAGGTCAGAAATCGAATGGTGCATTAGGGAGGGTGGCGATGGCGCGGAAAACTCGTTCTTGGTTGTGGCTCGGAGTCGCGGTAGTGCTGGCGGGCGGGGCGGTTGAATCGAAAGCGCAGCTTGCGCCGCGCAAGGCCGACGATTGGATCACGACGCTCGAATCGCCGCAGCGCGTGGCGGGGCAGAAGATCGATGAGGTTCTCGCGAAGCTCGCGCTCAAGCCAGGGATGGCGGTCGCGGACATTGGCGCGGGATCGGGACTGTTCACGCGGCCGATTGCCAAGGCCGTGGCCCCGTCGGGCAAGGTTTACGCGGTGGATATTCAGCAGGACCTTCTCGATTACATCAACAAGCGCGACAAGGACGAGAACATTCGCAACGTGCAGACCGTGCTGGGAGCTTACGACGATCCGAAGCTGCCGGCGCGCAACATCGATCTTGCTTTCATCAACGACGTGCTGCACCACATCGAGAAGCGGGCGGCTTATTTGAAGGCGCTGGGTACGTATATGAAACCGAGCGGACGCATCGCGATTATCGAGATGAACAAGAACGATCCGAATACGCCGCACAAGAGCCAGCCGGAATTACTGGTGGGACGGGAGGAGATCCTGCAATGGATGTCCGACGCGGGATTCAAACTGGTGGATGAGCACGCGGACTTGTTTCCGGGCACGAAGTGGTTCCTGGTGTTCGGGCGCAAATAGCGCCGTCAGTCTTCGGTTGGCATCTCGATCGAATCGATGACCAGGAACTCGCCGGGCCCCTTGGTCGATTCCAGCTTGAGTCCGAGTTGCTCCTGGACCGCGGTGAAGATGTTGGTTCCTCCGAGCGAAACCGGCGAGCTGTGCAGCGTGGGAGTGTCGCTATCCGGCTCGAATTCCAAATCGATGTTGAATGTCCCGCTCAAGCCCGTTCTATCGATCACGGGGCGGCTCAAGCGATAGCTCAAGTCCCGCGCGAGCGTCGTCAGGCTCGCCCCGCGAAAGCTCATCGCCGCGCCATCGAGCCGCCCCGATAGCTTGACCCTCTCGCAGAAATACTCCGCGCTCTTCAGCTTCACATCAGGCGAATAGGGTACGCAATCTCCCGGCTTGGAGAGGCGCAGCTTCGGCCCGCCCTTAGCGAGGACCAGAGCAAAGGCGGGAACCTGCCTGGTTTCGCGATGGATCTTCAATTTGAAGCGGTCTTCCAGCAGCGACTGGAGCATCGGTCCGTTCATGAGCGCGGTGCTGGCCCCGTTCGCGGCGGTCGCGGTGATTTGGAACTGGGTGGAATCTATCCAGCTAGGCCCGCCTTCAATTGGCGTCCACATCCGCAATTGAGGATACGCGGTGTCATAGGAATCGCCGTAGTCGAAGGCGCGCTGAATTAGAGATTTGACGCGCACGCAATTCAGCGTCAGGCGGCCGGGAGAGCTTGAGGATAGCTTGTCTCGTGGGTCGCATCCTTTCCTGATTGACGCGACCTCGAACTTCGGCTTAGGGGCCGCTGGCGCGGGCGGCTGTGCCGCGCAAACCAGCGGCGCGCCGATCAGCGCCAGGAACATCGCTGGCCGCTCCATAATAAGTCAATTCTCGGTCGGTTTTTCCTCGATGTGGTCGATGACCAGGACTTGCATCGGGCGCTTCTTGAGCTCGAGCTTAAGGCCCATGACCTTGTTGACGGCGTCGGGAAGGGACACTGCGCCGTTGGGAGTGGCCGTTTCCCCGTTGGCGGCGGCGAGAGGCTGGCCCTGTCCGTTGCCGCGCAGTTGGCCGATGGTGCTGAAGCTCAGCGTGAAGTCGTAAGCGTCGGTCAAGCCGGTGCTATCGAGCACATCGACGTGGGCGTAGCCGCCCGCCATATTCGGTAGCTGATCGACGAATTGCGCCGTCGTCATGTTGTAACAGGTGACCAGGCGGCCGACAATGGGGTTGGCGAGTCTGGGGTCCTTGCCGCTGGGCCCTGGGTCGTTATCCTTGCAGCCGGTGCGATGGGATGGATCGGCCTTCGCCATTTTTGGCCTCGCGCCGGAGGGCAGGGAGAGCACGTAGCCTTCGACAGGCCGCTCCTCCATGTGCCATTTCATCTTGAACCGGTCCTCCATCAGCGTGCGCACCATGTGCCTTAGATCTTCGTCGTCGATCTCGGTTCCCGCTTCGGGAGTGGGGGCCTTGGCGACGATATCGAACCTAGCCGTGTCCAGAAACTTGGGCGCGCCGGCGAGCCTTTCGTCGGGCAAGTCTTCCCAGCCGAACTGAATGATGTTCTTGAGGGTGATATTTTGGACGTCCACGCGGCCGTTCCGAATCTGCCCCCTAGTGTCAGTGGCGTCGGGTTTGCTGGGCCGGACATCGGCGACTTCGAACTCGGCGGGCGCCAGATTGGGCAGAACTTTGGCGACGCCGGAGGCGTTGGGCGTGGGTTTCTCATTTACACTATCAACAACTAAAACGGGAACCGGCACCTTTCCAGGCTCGAGTTTCAGGCCGAGCTGCTTTTCCACCGCATCGAAGACGCTGATTCCGTCCGGGCCTGCGGCGGCGAGCTGCCCTCGTCCAGTCCATTTGATCGTAAAGTCCCAA
>JASHRP010000290.1 GCA_030037375.1 Bryobacteraceae bacterium
GGCGTGGTGAAGAGCTTCGACTGGACCAATCCCCACGCTTACATCCACCTCGAGGTCACCGATAACACCGGCAAGAAGGTGGAATGGCAGATCGAGATGATGAGCCTGAACCATTTGAAGTCATACGGGTGGGCGCACGATACGGTGAAGCCGGGAGACACGATTAGCTGCACGGGAGGCGCGGCCAAGAGCGGCGATCCGGCGATGCTCAGCTCTCTGATCAAACTCGCCGACGGGCGGATGATCAAGTCGTAGCCTCGGCGGAGAACAGCCATGCAATACCGGTTTTACCTGCGGGCCCTTGCTGTCTTCGCGGGCCTGTGCTCGAATATTCTTGCGCAAACGCCGGCGGCGCAACGTCCGGCGCGCGAGGTTCCCGCCGCGAGGATCGTCAGCTTTGCGGCGCAACCGGAATCGGTGCAAGCCGGGCAGCCGACGTTCTTGACGTGGGCCACGGAAAATCCCAATGCCGTGACGATCGATCCCGAGGTCGGAAAGGTTGCCTCGCGCGGCGGGAAGCAGGTTTTTCCGTCCGCGACCACGACCTATACGCTGAAGGTGACCGGGCCGAATAACACCGTGCTCACCAAGACCGTGACAATCACGGTCACGGGATCGGCCGCGGCCTCGGTCGCGGCTCCGAAACCTTCGGCGGCGGATGCGAGAATGCCGGGCGGGAAGCCGGATCTCACCGGAGTTTATGGCTTCGCCGGAGTCCGCGACCTGAAAGATCCGGTGCTCAAGGCGGGCGCGGAGAAATATAAGATCGACCGCAGCGGGCATTTCGTCGGAGGCCGGACGACCCTGGGCACCGATTGCGTTCCCCTCGGCATACCGCAGACATTCGTGACCCCTTATCCTTTCCAGATCATTCAAAAGCAGAATTTCCTGATTATGCTGTTCGAATATCCGAACACATTCCGGTTTATTCCGCTGGACGGGCGTCCACATACCCCCGACCCCGATCCGACCTGGATGGGCGAGGCGGTCGGCAAGTGGGACGGCGACACGCTGGTGGTGGATTCCATCGGCTTCAACGAAAAGACCGAGGTGAGCGGCTACATGCACACCGACAAGTTGCATGTAATCGAGCGGTACAAGCGTGTTCCAACGGGTCTTCAGTACGACGTCACCGTGGAAGATCCCAACGTATTCCAGGCTCCGTGGGTCTTTCCATCGCGCATACTTCCCGCGCGGCCGGATGAAGAGCGGGTGGACGAATTCGTCTGCGAGAGCAACGTGGACTATACCAAATTTTTTGGAAAGGACGACAAGTAAGAAGACGGTGTCGGTCCTCAGCGTTTGCGAATGGCTTCAAAACCTGCCATGGGCGAGCGGCATAAAGCATTCGACCTGGCAGTTTCCCGTGATCGAGAGCGTGCATTCGCTGGCGCTGGGAGTGATGCTTTGGCCGGCCGCGCTTCTCGATCTGCGCCTGCTCGGGGTAACCATGCGGCGGCGGCCAGTGTCTCAAGTGGCCGAGCAATTTCTTCCGTGGGTCTGGACCGGTTTTATCGTTATGATCTCGACGGGAACGATGCTCTTCGCCGCCGAAGCCGTCAAGTGTTACAACAGCCCGTTTTTTCGAACCAAGGTCGTGTTGCTGGGAGTAGCGGGATTGAACGCCCTCATTTTTCATAAGACCGTGTTTCAGAGCCTCGATACCTGGGACAAGGCCACACCCACGCCATGGCGGGCGAGGCTCGCGGGGGCTAGCTCCCTGGCGGTGTGGATAGGAGTCGTCGCGATGGGACGGGCGCTCGCGTACGCCTAGGTTGACATGCTTAGCGAATCGATCCGGCCTTATTTCGAATGGTGCGGCAAAACCTGGCTGGGGACTTCCGTGCGCGATACCGTCTGGGCTTTTCCGGTAATCGAGACGTTTCATCTACTGGCGCTGGCGATCCTGCTCGGCAGCGTGCTGATCGTGAATTTGCGGGTCTTCGGATTGGGCAAGCGCTATCTTCCAGCCGCGCAAATGGCGCGCCAACTGGAACCGTGGATGCTGCTGAGCATCGGCGTGCTGATCGTGACCGGAATTCCGATGGCTTTTTCGGAACCGGACAAGTGCTTTGAGAGCGTTTCATTTCCGATCAAGATGGGCCTGATCGCGATTGGGATCGTCACGCAGTTGACGATCCAACGTAAATGGGTGATGGCGAGCGACGCGCCGGAAGGGAAGGCCAAGCTCGCCGCGATTGTTTCGATTGTTGTTTGGACGTTAGTGGGAGCCGCGGGAAAAGGCATTCCGTATGTCTGACCATCGGAACGTTTTGTGCAGACGGGCTTCGATGCATAACTGCGATGCATAATATCGACTTAAAGGTTCTCGCCTACATCAGCGTTCTCCAAAAGACGCGCAGCGTCTCCAAGGCCGCGCAGCGGCTGGGAGTGAGCCAGTCCACTGTAAGCATGACGCTGGCGAAGCTCCGCGATCATTTTCACGATCCCCTCTTTGTCAGAACCTCAACGGGAATGGAGACCACTCCGTACGGCGCGGAGATCATGGATCACCTCAAGCGCGCGGAGGACATTCTGCAGTCCGCGCTTGAACATCACGCCGCTTTTTTACCGATGAGCGCGGACCGCGTGTTCCATGTTCATTCGACCGATATCTCCCAGGAGACGCTGCTGCCCAAGCTGATGCAGCGGTTTCAGATGGTTGCGCCCGGTTTGCGGGTCAAGTTCGAAAGAATATCGGACAATACGCCGGCGATGCTCGAATCGGGAGACGCGGACCTCGCCGTCGGGTTCATTTTGCCGATGGGCGGCGGATTTTGCCAGCAAGGGCTTTTCAAGGATCACTTCGTCTGCGTCGTCGGACGCGATCACCCCAGAGTGCGAGATGAGCTGACGCTGGAGCAATTTCAGAGCGAGACCCACTTGGAGATCGCGACTTCGGGAACCGCGCATTGCATCCTGGCGAGGACTCTCGAAGAGCGGAATATCAAGCGAAGAATCGGCCTGACCGTGCCGAGCTTTCTGGGCGTCGCCTCGATCATCTCGGCGACTGGATTTCTCGCGGTGATTCCGGCTCAGCTCGCGCAACACTTGGCGAACATCGCCAATATCAAGATCTTCCAGCTTCCGTTCCGGCTGTCTTCCTACTTCATCATGCAGCACTGGCATGAGCGGTACAGTAACGATCCGGCGAATAAGTGGCTGAGAGGCGTGATGGCGGATCTGTTCCTCGAGCACTCAGGCAGGCTCGCGAAAGCCGAAGCGGCGGCCGCAAGAGGGTAGCGGCCTATCAATGGCGTTGAAGCGCCTATCAATCCCAGTCCATTCATATCGATGTAAACTGCCTTAACACATTTCCGGGCATTCTTGTGCCCAGGCTTTAGGCGGAGAACCTCAAATGAAAACATTGGCGCTCGGTCTGCGCGGTGTGGTGAAGAGGGCGAGATTTACGGAGTTGGCCGTGTTGCTGGGATTTGGCGCGGGACTCGCATTGGGGCAAGGGAGCAACGCCACCATCACTGGCACCGTAACCGACCCGGCGGGAGCTGTCGTCGCGGGCGCGGCTGTCGAGGCCAGGAACACCGAAACGGGATTGAGCTATTCGGCCGCGTCCAGCACCGCGGGCGTTTATACGATCTCGGATTTGCCGGTCGGCGCATACGTTCTTACGACCAAGGTCCAAGGCTTCAAGGCTTACACTCACACCAACCTGGCTCTTGCCGCGACGCAGGTGTTGCGGGAAGATATCGTTCTGCAAGTGGGCGCGGCAGCGGAGTCAGTCACCGTCACCGCCGAAGCTTCACTGCTGAAGACCGAGACTGCGGACTTGACCCACAACGTCACGCTGCAGCAAATGGACAATCTTCCTCTGCTGGGCATCGGGGCCGCAAACAACGGCCCGGACGCCATCCGTAATCCATTCAACGTGGTGCTGACGCTTCCGGGCTCGTCCAATTACACTGCCGCGAACGGCCCCGGCTACACCCTGGGAAATTTCAACGGCCAGACCTCCCAGGCATCGATCCGCATCGAAGGTCAGGATGCGACGCCTCACGCGCTGGCTTACGAAGCGATGGCCCAGCCCGGCGTGGACGCGATTCAGGAGGTTGCGTTCCAGACCAGCAACTACGCTCCCGAATTCGGGACTACGGGAAGCGTGTTGCTGAACTTCACCATGAAGTCCGGCACTAACCAATACCACGGCAGCGGCTACGACTATTTCGTCAACGAGGATCTGAACGCCGGCGATCCGTACAGTGTCAACACATCGGGTGTCGGCAAGGTCCGTCAGAGAAACCGGCGTAACGATTTCGGCGGCACCCTCGGCGGTCCCATCACCATCCCCAAAATCTACAACGGGCACAACCGGAGCTTCTTCTTCTTTAACTATGAGGAGTACCTTGAGACCTCGCAGGTCCTCAATAGCGACACGGTTCCCGCGCCCGCTTATCTTCAGGGCAATTTCAGCGCGATCTCACCGAACGGAAATTGCAGCCTCTGCGCCGGCCTCGGCGTTCCGACCACGCAGTTGGGCGGTCCAACCCAAGTCGATCCCTTGGGCAACAAGATCTACGCGAACGAGATTTTCGATCCGCTCACTCGAGGCGTGGCAACATCCGGTCCGCTGGCGGGCCAGGGATACGCGACGCCCTTCCCGAATAACATCATTCCCACAACTCGCTTCGACCCGGTGACGGTGAATTTTCTGAATCTGTTCCAAAAGCTCGGCGCCACCGCTCAGAACTCCAACCTCATCGGGAATTATCTCGGGAGCGTCCCCAGCAATCGGTATACGGTCATTCCGTCATTTAAGATCGACCATAACGTTTCTACCAAGGACAAGCTGTCTTTTTATTACCAGGAGACCAATCTTATCAACCACGTCTCCGGAGGCATCGGCGCTCCGCAAGGCGCGGACGGCCTGCCGTTTGAGATCGGCGAATACCGGTGCAACTGCATTGAGGGCTGGATTGAGCGGCTGAACTACGATCGCACTCTGACGCCGACCCTCCTCCTGCACCTTGGCGCAGGCTACTACTACACCAACTTCAACGACCAGGCGGCATTCCTTAATTTCAACCCATCAGAGTTTGGGCTCACCGGTTTCGTGGCGAACCGCCAGTTCCCCTCCGTTACGGGGATGTGCACCGGAGGCTGGCCTTGCACGGGCGCGGGCGGCATGGAGAATATCGGAACACTCGGCCAAATCCAGAGTCTCTACCACGACAACAAGCCCACCTATAACGCCAACTTGACATGGGTTCATGGCAAGCACACCTACAAAGCCGGCGCGGAAGTCTACTTCCAGGGAGCGCCCATCCGTTACTACGCCGGCGTGACGCTCGCCACCGGCACCAATGCGACCTCCGATCCCTTCACTCCCGCCAATAGTCTCAACGGATTTAGCACCGGTTTCGGCTTCGCGAGTTGGCTGCTGGGGGACTATAACTCCACCACGCAGAGTGCGCCATACGATTACCGCATGGGGTATCAGCAGTGGGGGCTGTACGTTCAAGATTCGTGGAAAGTGACACGCAAACTCACCGTGGATTATGGCCTGCGGTACGATTTGGCCACCACGCCCCACGAGCAGTACGGGCGTTTGGGACAATTCGACGAGACCTTGCCGAACGCCGACGCCGGCGGCCACCCCGGGTCAACCATTTTCGCCAACACCTGTAATTGCCAGTTCTACCAGGGGAGTTATCCTTACGCCCTTGGGCCGCGGCTCGGCGTCGCGTATCAGATCGACCCCAAGACCGTATTTCGCGGCGGATGGGGAGTCGCGTACACCGAAGTGTTCGGCACTGCCGGCGGCATCGTCAGTTCCAACGGAGTCTATCCCGTCGCTGCCAACAGCCCGTCCTACATTCCGCCCGCTTCGCAATTCGTGAACATCGAAGCTCCGGGATCCATCGTCGCGCCGGTTTGGCCGATCACAAATAATAGCGTCTACCCGGCTCTCGGAACCGTTACTGGTAAGCCCGTTATGCCCGACGCCAATCAAAACCGGCCTCCGCGCGAAAACCAGTTCAGCTTCGGCATCCAGCGCGAGATCACCAGGAGCTTCGTCATGGAGGCGTCCTACGTGGGCAACCGCGTAGTTTGGCTGTCGGGCCCTCTGGGCGAACTGAGCGAGATCTCCCCCACGACCTACGCGCAATATGGCTTGTATCCTTACCCTGGAACCGGACCGTGCGCCACCGGCGGCGGAGTCTGCCCCAGTACAACTTACAACAACAATAACGATCGCGTCCTATTGGCCGACTCGATCAGCAGTTCGGCCGTAGTTCAGAAATTGGCGTCGGTCGGGATCAGCAGCATTTTGCCGTATTCAGGATTTCCCACGAGCACGGCGCTTTCCGGCGCTTTAGTGCCGTTCCCACAGTTCGGAGCGATCGAACCGACCGGTTCCGCGACCGGCGATTCCAAATACGACTCGCTTCAAATGAAGGCGACCAAGCGCCTCTCGCACGGCTTGCAAGCCAGCGGCGCATTTACCTGGGCGAAGGGCTTCACTCGTCCGACCCGGCAGGATTTCTTCAACCCGGCGGGTAATCCGTGGGCGTTGCAAAATATTCCTCCGCTCGCGCTAACCTTCAACGTCGTCTATACCACCCCAAGAGCCCCCTTCCTGAACAATTGGGAGAACCAAATTACTCGAGGCTGGCAGATCGGAGGCTACGCCCTTTACCAGAGCGGAGCATTTCTCACTCCGCCGGCCAGCCCCACTGCGAATTTCCTCTCCAGCGAGGACACGCTTGTTGCAGGCCAGCCCTTGTACAATGTCGATATCAACAACATCCACAGCTACAATCCGGCTACCACCCAGGTGCTGAATCCGGCCGCGTGGGCGCCGTGCCCCACCAACGCAACGTGTCCAGCGGTAAGCACGCTCTACTCCAACTTCCGCGCCCCGCGCGATCCGAGCGAGAACGCGAACTTGGGCCGCAACTTCCGGATTAAAGAAAGAATCAACTTCCAGGTTCGCGCCGAGTTCGTCAACATCTTTAATCGGACGTTGCTGCCGGCGCCAATCGCCACGAACCCGCAGAACGCTGTGACCAAGACGGCCGGGATCAATTCGAGCGGATTCGGTGTCATCAACACATTTGCTACGGCGGGCAGCCAGCCAACTACCGCCGCGCCCCCGTATCTCACGCCCCGCACGGGCACTCTGATCGCGCGCTTCTCATTCTGACGGTTCCGCTCAAGAACTCATGGGTCTTTCCGGTCGTTGAAGCGACCCACTTGGCTGGGGTCGCGATGTTCGCGGGCTCGGTCATATTCGCTGACCTGCGTCGGATTGGATGGACCGTCGCGCGGCGATCCGCGGAGGAGTTGGATCGCCTGTTCAAACCATGGGCGCACAGCGGACTGGCGATCCTGCTTGCGACCGGCGCGCTGATGACCTCGGCCGATTGGGACCGGTATCGCCGCAATCCCGCATTTTCATTGAAAATGGCGCTATTGGCGCTCGCGCTAGTGTCCTACTTCGCGCCTCGGCGGCGGAAGCTATTCGTGTTCGCCTCATTGGCTCTCTGGAGTGCCGTGGTGTTGGCCGCGCGGGCCATCGCGGAC
>JASHRP010000291.1 GCA_030037375.1 Bryobacteraceae bacterium
CGAATCCCGTTAGTTGATAAAGATACGGCTCCGTCACGCCGGACATGCGAGCATTCCGCATGGCCCGCCGCATGATTTTGCGCAAAACGTAGCCGCGGCCATCGTTCGACGGCAGCACGCCGTCATTAATCAGGAACGCCGTCGCGCGGGCGTGATCGGCATTGATTCGCAGAGCCGTATCGATGCGCGCATCTTCACCGTACGATTTCTTGAAAAGGTCGCCAGCCTTCTCGATGATCGGCCGCAGCAGGTCTGTGTCGTAATTCGAAAGCACTCCCTGCATCACCGCGGCGATGCGCTCCAGACCCATCCCGGTATCGATCGAAGGCTTCGGCAGCGGTGTCATCTTGCCCGACGCGTCGCGATCGAACTGCATGAATACTAAGTTCCAGATCTCGACGAAACGCTCGCCAGGATTCTCTGGAAAGGTTCCTTCCCCGGCTTCCGGACCGAAATCGTAGTGGATCTCCGAGCAGGGCCCGCACGGCCCAGTCTCGCCCATCTGCCAGAAGTTATCTTTTTCGTCGAGCCGGAAAATTCGATCCTTCGGCACGCCCGCGACCTTCTGCCACAATTCTTCGGCTTCGTCGTCCTCGCGAAACACGGTCACATAGAGTTTGTCCTTCGGCACGCCATAATCTTTGGTGACCAGCTCCCATGCGTACGCAATCGCGTCGCGCTTGAAGTAATCGCCGAAGGAAAAATTCCCCAGCATTTCGAAGAAGGTGTGATGACGGCGCGTGTAGCCGACGTTATCCAGGTCATTATGTTTGCCCCCGGCGCGCACGCATTTCTGAGACGTGGTCGCGCGCGTGTAGTCGCGCTTTTCCAGGCCAAGGAACGTCTCCTTGAACTGGTTCATTCCGGC
This sequence comes from Bryobacteraceae bacterium, assembly GCA_030037375.1. GTDB lineage: Bacteria > Acidobacteriota > Terriglobia > Bryobacterales > Bryobacteraceae > Palsa-187. The sequence continues at coordinate 869 of JASHRP010000291.1, forward strand.
GTTGGTGAACAGCAGCGTCGGGTCCTTCGCAGGCACCAGCGACGAGCTGCGCACGATCCTGTGCCCGCGCGAGCCGAAATAATCGAGAAATTTCTGGCGAACCTGTGAGCCGGTCATCCCACTCCTATGGTTTTATTGTGGCACGTGGCTGGCTACCGATTCGCAAGAACCGGACAGGCACGGCTCTCGATCAAGACCCGATCAGCGGTTACCAGCGTGAGGCCGTACACTTTTGCCGTGGCCACAAGAATGGCGTCGATTGGATCCAAGTGCGGCAGCCTGAACGAATCCAGCTCTTGAGCTACCTCAAACGTGAACGTAGCCTCCTGCAAGGGAAGGCGCTCCAGTGTCCTCTCGAACCAGATTGCGGCCGTAGTATCGATCCGGATTCCGCCTTTACGGGACAAGCTGATTATCTCCCAGAAGCTGGCTGGAGAGATCCAGCGCTGATTGCGCGAATCTTCGAGCGCCCTTGCCACTCGGCGCGCCAGGCGCTTGGGCTCGGACTGGCTCCATATTATTATTTGCGTGTCGAGTAAGAGGTTCAATCGCGAAGAGCGTCGAATTCGCTCTCATCAAACGCCGGGGAAACGATATCGCCGACAATCTCCATCGTACCGGCCATTACGCCGATAAACTTTCCGCGTGGCTTTTTCACGGCTGGGGGCACGATTTCCGCGAGCGGCTTCCCATAGCGGGTGATTCGCACCGGCTTGCGAGTCTTGTTCACCCGCCCGATGATCGCCAGGCAGTTCGCCTTAAACTCCGACGCCGCGATTTCCTTCATGCCCGAATTGTACCAACATTGTTGGACAACATTTACGAACACCGCTTACCAACCAACCGGCTTTCCCTTGTTCTGCTCATCCAGCCACGTCTTGAGCGGAGCAAAATAATCGAGTATCGCCGTTGCGTCCATCTGCCGAGTCCCGGCGATCACTTCGAGAGCGTCCTGCCATGGCTTGCTGGTGCCCATCGAGAGCATCGCGTTCAATTTCGTTCCCGCCGCGGCGCTTTGGTAAATCGAACATCGATGTAGCGGGGTGTTGCTCCCTGACGCAGGGCAGCCCGCTTCCTTCGCTAGCGCGCGATGAAACTGGAATTGCAGAATATCCGCCAGGAAATATCGCATGTACGGCACATTCGCCGGTACGTGATACTTCGCGCCCGGATCGAAATCCGCTTCCGTGCGAGCCACCGGCGGAGCGATTCCTTCATACTTCAACCGCAAATCCCACCAGGCTTTGTTGTATTGATCCGGCGGAATCTCGCCCGAAAATACCTTCCATCTCCATTCGTCGATAATCAAACCGAACGGCAGGAACGCGATCTTCTCCAAAGCCTTGTTCAGCAGCAAGCCGATATCCTTCGATGCATCCGGAGCCTTCGGGATGAACCCGAGCTTCACCAGATACTCCGGCGTCACTGATAGCGCGATCGTGTCCCCGATCGCCTCATGGAAGCCGTCATTGGCGCTATCGCGGAACAGGAACGGCTGCATGTCATAGGCGCGCTGATAGAAATTGTGCCCAAGCTCGTGGTGGAGCGTAACGAAGTACTCCGCCGTCGAATCGATGCACACCTTGATTCGCAGGTCGTCCACGTAGTCGATGTCCCATGCGCTGGCATGGCAAACCACGTCCCGATCGCGAGGTTTGGTGAACAGACTGCGCTCCCAGAACGTCGCCGGCAAAGGCGCAAATCCCAGCGACTTAAAGAAGCTCTCGCCGTACGCGACCATCTGTTTCGGCGTCGTATTGCGGGCCTTCAGGATTTGCGTCAGATCGTAGCCCGGATCGGCCGCCGGCGGCGCAATCAGTTTGTAGATATTGGTCCAGTCTTGCGCCCAGATGTTGCCGAGCATGTCGGCCGGCATCGGGCCCGTCGCCGGAACGGCATTCGGATACTTCTCATGCAGCTTCCAGCGCACGTAGGCGTGCAGCGAAAGATAAAGCGGACGCATCTGGTCCCACAGCCGGTCCAGTTCCTTCGAGAAATCGTCCGGGGCCATGTCATATTTCGCCCGCCACATCGCGCCCGTATCTTTGAATCCGAGCTCCCGCGCGCCTTTGTTCGACAGCTCCACGAAGCGCGCAAAATCCTTGCGCATCGGCGGCGAAATCGCGTGCCATCCCTTCCACACGTCGAGCAGCTCATCCGGTTTTTGGCTGGTCGCCATGATTCGAGTCACATCCTCGACGTCCAGGCAGGGATGATCGGTGTTCTTCAGGCGGTCTGGGCAATACTTCCCCTTCCCATACGCGCCATCGAGTGAAGCCGCTAGCCGCGTGACCTCTTCGCTCTCCTTCGGATCCGCTGGAGTCGCGAGCACCAGCCCGTTCTTGAGCAGCTTCATCTTGCGAGCCATATCCTCGGGCAGTTGCAGCTTGTCGAACTTGGTGGCTTCCTTCGCCAGCCGAACGCTCTCGTCGATGGCTCTCTGATCGGCCTTTGCCGATACGGCTTCCGTGTCATCGGTGATGAAATTCTCGTGAACCCAATCCGCCTGCTGGTCTTCGACGTCCAGCGCCAGCAAGCGTGTCTCCGCGTCAGCGAGAAACTTGCGCGCGTCGTCGACCGTCGGTTGAGCTTGTTGAGTGCAGCCCACAAGGAACAGAGCGGCGCAAACGGGCAGCAGGCCGGTTCGATTCATGAGAGGAGCTCGATTCATAGAGCTATATTAACCTGCGGTTACAGGCGGCACGGCCTCTTCCGCCGCGCCTTCTTCGTGAATCTCCCACGTCGCGACGACCTCTGCCGTCGGCCGAACGGTCGCGATCACACTGCAATATTTCTCGGTCGAGAGCGTCACCGCGCGAGCAACGGAAGTCTGGGCGATTCCGTACCCGCGCACGATGTGCCGCACCTCCAGCTTCTTGTAGCTGCGCGGATGCTCTTCGCGCCGCTCCCAACGAATCTCCACGCGATAATCCGTCACGCGCTCGCGTTTCTTCTTGAGAATCGAGATCACATCCGCCCCGGTGCATCCGCCTAGCGCGAGCAATAGCAGCTCTAGAGGGCCCGTCGCCGCACTGCGCGCGCCATTGGTATCGATCGGCACCGCGTGCCCACTCGGCGAAACCGCAAGAAAGAAATCGTTGCCGGCGTAGTGCACCGCGGCATAGTTATTCTTCATGCCTCAACGGATAGCACACGCCGCTACTGTTTCGGAGCCTCTGTAATCGGCGATGGGTCGGCGTTGATATCCAACCGGCGGCAGGTCGGCGTGAGGTGATCCGAGATCGCCAGTATTCCCATGGTCTCAATGGTTGCCCCGTCGAGCACGAAGACCGTCGTCTCCCCCGAATTGCTCGCCTGAATCTCGATCTCTCGGATCGGAGGGAAATCCCCGCAATCGGCAGCGGCTTTCCAGTCGAAGGATTGTTCTTCGAGTCTGTTCGCGAGTACATGATGGAGCCCAGCGGCTTGCGAACTACTCCACAGAGCCGCTTCTGCGTCACCCATCCCGATCCATTCCTCTATAAAACCTCCATAAGAGGTTGCGATCGGAGCCTCCCGAATCACTTTTCCCTCTGATATGCGAAGACGAGAAACTATTGTCGGCCAGAAGCTATCCGCCTTACCGACGATGGTGTACTCGAATGTGGCTGTGTCTCGATCGACTTCGACCTTTGCATTATCCGACCCGAAAACATCGCGCCTTTTGTCAAAGACGTTGCTTATATCTCCGCGTAGGGTCAAGCGATCGACCCGGAAGATGTCATTGCTCCAGTTACTGGCACAGCGGGACGGTGTCCATTCCGAAGCGATTAATCGGTCCGGACCGGAACCGGCACGAAGCTCCCTTAGCCAGTACCCTTGCGCGTCGAATCGCTCTCCGTTGATCTTCGCGACCTGGGTGAAGGGCTTGATGGCGTAGAGCAACACCGTCTCATCTCTGTTGCATGGCCCGGTCTGAATGCCGAACTTGATCCCCCGTAAATCGGTGCTATCAGTTGGTTCTTCAGAAATCCTCGTCAAGAAGCCCGCCTCAGTGGAGCCCGTCGTGCGGCTGTCAAATAATCCAGCCGCCTCCAATTCCTCGTTCATCCGCGCGATGCTCAAGCCCGCACGCAATCGAGCGTCGATCCATCCAGCGAATTCGTTCTGATCCTCCGCGTACTCATCTGCCCCCATCTGATATGGCCCGCGGCCTCGAAACTGCCCCGAGTGTGCACGCATCGTCGCCGTGTCCTCGGCCATCTGCCCCAAGGAGCATCCCGCGCAAACCAGCAACGCCATTACCGCGCGCATCTTGGTACTAATTATGCTCCAGACCGCGCCCGCAGTACACTAAAGGCATTCGATGTCGCTTTCCCTTCGGGACATTCAGGGCGCCCGCCAACGCATTGCCCCTTGCATCCGTCGCACGCCTCTATCTCCCAGCACCACGCTCAGTGAGCGTCTCAAAACCAACGTCTACGTCAAGCTGGAGCTATTCCAGAAGACCGGCTCCTTCAAGGTCCGCGGCGCGTTCAATAAGGCTCTGACCCTCAAGCCCGAAGAGCGCGAGCGAGGCATCGTCGCCGTCAGCGGAGGCAATCACGCGCAAGCCGTCGCCTACGCCGCGCGAGCCTTGGATCTGCGAGCCCTGGTCCTCATGCCCGAATCGACTCCGCGCAATTATGTTGATGCCACGCGAGGCTACGGCGCGGAGGTTAAGTTCGCCGCTACCGCCGCAGCCGCGTTTTCGGAAGTCGCCGAGTATGAACGCCAAGGCTGGGTCTATATTCATCCCTTCGACGATCCGTTGGTCATGGCGGGCCAAGGAACCGTTGGCCTCGAAATCCTGGAAGACGCGCCGCAGGTGACTGACATCGTGATCAGCGTCGGCGGCGGCGGATTCGCGTGCGGTCTCGCCACCGCGGTCAAGTCCCTCAAGCCTGGCGTCCGCGTCTGGGGCGTCGAGACCGAAGGCGCGGACTGCATGGCGAAATCTCTGGCCGCCGGGAAAGTCGTCACGCTTGAGGCGATCACCTCCATCGCTCGAACGCTCGGCGCGCCGGCTCCCTCGGAGCGCACGTTAGAGATGGCTCAACGGTATCTCGAAGGCGTCACGGTTGTTCCAGACAGTGAAGCCATCTCTTCGCTTCTGTTCTTACTGGAGCGCCTGAAGGTGCTGACCGAGCCCGCGGCGTCTTGCACGCTGGCTGCAGCGGATCGCCTCCGCGGCCAGTTCTCGCCGGACCGTCATGTCGTTTTGGTACTCTGCGGCGGCAACTTCGCGGTTTCCGATTTGGCGAAGGTTTCCTCGGAATTGGGCGAAGCCGCTGAATCGTAAGGCGGAAATCCGGGCCTACTGATTCCCGCCTGAGGTCATCGTTGCCAAAGGATCTTTCGGGCTGCTCCCGTCGCTCGGCGCGCGCTTGGAGCCGTCCCAGCCAATTTGCGGAGGTACCGGCCGCAGGCTTCGGTAGGCTCCTCTTCTTCCGCGAGCCTCGGCCCACTGCTCAAAAGTGTCCGTATCCTTCGTGTCGAACTTGGCGATCGCGAGATCGTCCAGCGTCACCGCGTATCCGCCTTTCACCAGAGACTCGGCCGCTCCGCTGGTTCCGTTACCGGTGTCTTCGAGATGCACCGCCGCTTGGCCGCTGTACACGCGCAACCGTGCATGACCGTTTTCCAAAGGCCCAGCATCGAAGCGATACACGCCTTCGGTACCCTTCAACACAACGATTCCGCCGTCAACGTGCAGC
>JASHRP010000292.1 GCA_030037375.1 Bryobacteraceae bacterium
CGTAACTCTTTCAGCCGAATGCGTTTTCGAAAGGGGTAGGGGTTCGAGTTCTGACGAATTGGAAAAGGCGTGGGGGATTTGCCCCAGGCGGGTGAGTTATCTCACCGAGGAAACGTTCTTAGTTACTGTTTGGCGTCCGGTCGATGTGGTCGACCACGAGCGTATCGAGCTGCCTTTTCGATTGCTCGAGCTTTAGCCCGACCTGCTGTTCCAGCGCTTGAAAAATTGACGGGCCACCGATGGGATCGGCAGGCGGAGGAACTCTGACGCCGTCGACCCAGTGGAGCTCTTCCTGGGTCCAGTAGAGGCTGAAATCGTATTCGTCTTTCAAGCCCGTTGCGTCCATGACCGGGCGGCCAATCGACTGCACGCCGGACAGCCATGTCACAAGGCTCTCCATCGTTTCCTTGTGGAAGATCTGGCGACGGCGGCCCTCGATTCCTGCGCCGGTCACAACGGTGTCCTTGGGGATAATCGGAAATCCGTTCTTATCCTTCTCAATCCGCGGGAGCGGCGCTGAAGGGTCGAAAGGTTTGCGCGGCTTATCGTCGTTAGGATCGGAGACCTCGGACGAAACCGTGAGCCCCAGCGCGTTCTTAATTTTCGTCCCGGCCTTCGCGATCACCAGATTGTAGGTCTGCGTCTCCTTCTTTTCGAAATGGACCTTCAGGCCGAAGCGTTCCGCCAGCATGTGTTGCAGCATCAGACCAACATCTCGCTTGGCGGCTCCCGGCGGTACCTTCGCGGTGATGTCGAAGGTGTCGAATTGAATCCAAGGAATGGGAATCTCTTCCGCAGGCGGAATCTTGTCCAGGCCGGAAAGCTGGAAATCCTTCAGATCGTAAGCCCAAAGAATTAACTGCTGAACCGTGTACTGATGGAGTGTGAGCCGCTCCGGATCGGAGCTTCCGGGACCGCCGGCCATGATGGATCCTTTATGCGCGGGTGGGGGCGAGGGCCTGATCGACACGGCGTCAAAGGACGCGAGCGGCTCCGCGGGCTGCCCGCACAGGACTCCGGCGCCAACAAATGCGATCAGGGCGAGTCCGCCTGCTCGTGTCATACTCACCGCTTGGATTATCTGGTGTTTTCGCTCAGCGGTTTTATGAGAGTTCCTCCGGCGCTCCAGATTTCGCGCCCTTGGGAATCGCGAAGGACGATCCGTCCCTGCGAGTTCACGCGGCCGTCACGGCCGATCCACAGATCGCCAGGCGCTACCGTGAATGTGCCGATGGTGCGGTCCGCCCCATCGACTAGCGTGAAGCTCTGGGCTCGAACCTCCCTGGTGACCGCGGGCGGCGGCGGTACAGGGGCTGGCTGGGGATTCTGGGCGTGCACGCTCGGTAACGTCACGCGCGAAATGAGACCGCCTAACAAACCGGCGGCCAACACGAGCATCAGATTTTGTCTGTTCATGGTTACCTCGCCCCGATTGTACTCGATCAATCGCGGCTAATAAATGCCAGGGATAAGGCGCGATGTGCGAGCCCGGTAAGCGCGGTATTCGTCGCCGAACTCGCTAAGCAGCAGCTTCTCTTCCGCGTTGATGCGGGCGATCAGCGGCGGCAGTATCAGTGCCACAAGCAGTAATCCGACGCCAGCGCGAAAGGCCAGACCCCATCCCAACAAGGTGATGAGCAGACCCAAATAGCTGGGGTGCCGGATGGTTCCATAGAGTCCCGTGGTGACCAGTGTATGGCCCGGTTGTATCGCTACAAGGCCGCTGAATCGCGGCCCCAGAATGAAGACCGGCCAAATGCGTAATGCTCCTCCAAGGCCAAAAAGCACGACGCCGATCCAGCGAGTGAGATCGCCGTCGATAGTCCAGAATTCCAGGCGGTCGGTGTAAGCGGGCAGCCAGCCCGAGAGCAGTCCGATCAGGGTGAATGGGGCAAGAACCCAGCGGTTGCCGCGATCCTCGCGCACGCCGGAGCTCAAATTGCCACCTGCGAAGATCCCGACCACCGCTAAAACGAATAGCTCCGCCGTGAGAACGATCAGCGCCGGATGAGAGAAGAAGGCCGAGAAGCCTCCCCATCCCCACGCGGAGAGGCCGATATAGGCCGCGGCTCCAAGGAGAGCCGCGATTGATCTGGCGGCGATCTGCATCGGTTTAATCCTCCACCATGCGCAAGCGAAGATCGCGCAGGGTTCGTAGCAGGAAATCGGGACGCTCCGCTTCGAGTTCGGCGGGCGGCGTGATTCCGGTCCGAACGGCGATGGAGCGGATGCCGTTCAGGCGCGCGGCGATCACGTCGTTTGGGGAATCGCCGATCAGCGAGATGGGCGTGTCGCGGCCAATCCATCCTTGAGCACGGGCTTCGCGAATCGCTATTCGGGCCAGAGCGGCGCGGGTCGCGGCCATCTCGCCGAAAGCTCCGAAGCGGAAATGATGATGCAGGCCGGCGCGATGAAGCTTGTGCCAACCAATGCGCGTGAGGTTGCCGGTGACCAGACCGAGCAGGATGTTGCGGCGAGCGAGACGATCGAGCACCTCAGTAACCGCGGGACAACATTTGTCATGAATTTCCGGGCAGGCGCGGAGATAGTAGCGCTCGGCCACACGCTGAATCTCGGGCAGCGCGCGGCGAGCGCTCAATCGCGAGGCTCCGGCTCTGGTGAGCATGAGGGTCACGATATCCGGATCGAGCATGCCTTGGACCGGAATTCCACTGGTGGTGGTCTCGAGTCCTGTGACTCGGCGAATGCCTTCCACCAGGGCGTCGCGGTGATGAGATCCGGCTCGACGCACCAGCGTTCCGTCGATATCGAAGAGGATTAGGGCGCGGAAGGTCACCGGAAACTGCAAGGATAGCAAGCCGGATATCCCTGACCGATCGCATACAATAAGGTCCAAGAGAAAGGTGGTTTCTATGAAAACGGCTTTGCTCGTGATCTGCCTCGCGCTCTTGCCTCTAACGGCTCAGGACAACTCGGAAATCCAACACCTAACCGTCGGTACGCAGCCGGGCCTTCCCGCGATCGCCGGGATTCGGCTTAACGCAAAGGATCTCGAGCAGAGCGCGGGGATTGTCTATCTCAAGGGAAGTGTCGAAATCGATCTGCCGTTTCACGTACTTCTGGCGGACGAAGCCGAATACGATCAGAGCACCGGAGAGATCGAAGCTCGCGGTAACGTGCATTTGAAGCCCGCAAGGGTGGACGCTCGCGGCGCTAACCAGTTCGGCGTCAAGTAAGCCTGCGATCGCCTGCGGCGATGATACCCTCAAGAAGTGAACGATTCGATTATAAACGTCACTCCACTTGAGTCGCGATGGCAGACCAACGATCCTTTTCTTTTCTGCGTTCATCACATCGACAATTACCCAAAGGGGAATGAACATTTGGGCCCGGCGGCGTCGCTTGCGGGGCACAACATCGGGCAGGATTTCGAAGGCCGCGATGGCTGGCGCATGTACCATGGCGACGTGGTGCCTGGATTTCCGCAGCATCCGCACCGAGGCTTCAAAACGGTCACCATCGTGCGGCGCGGTTACATCGATCATTCCGATTCGCTCGGCGCGACCGCGCGCTTCGGCATGGGCGATGTGCAGTGGCTGACCGCGGGCGCAGGCGTGGTGCACTCGGAAATGTTTCCGCTGCTCGATGCTAATGGTCCGAATCCGCTGGAGCTGTTTCAGATTTGGTTGAATCTGCCGGCGAAGAGCAAAATGGCCCAGCCGTACTTCACGATGTTCTGGGATGCGGATATCCCGCGTAAGCGATTTACGGATGCGAATGGACGCGTGGTGGAGGTGACGGTGATCGCAGGCGCGCTGGATGGTGTTCAGCCCCTCGCTCCGCCGCCGGAGTCGTGGGCGGCCGATGAAGGCTCTGAGCTGGCGATCTGGTCGATCGCGATGGACGCGGGTGCGAAGTGGACCGTGCCGGCGGCGCGAAGCGATCGGGCCGTGCGAACGCTGCATCAATTTTCAGGGGCCGGAGTGCGAGTTGCGGGCCGCGATGTTCCGGGTCCAGCAGCGATTCAAGTGCGCGCGGATCAGTCCGTTGAAATCGAGGCGGCTAACGGGCGCGTTGAAATTTTGTTGCTGCAGGGGCGGCCTATTGGCGAACCGGTGGCGCAATATGGGCCGTTCGTGATGAACACGCGTTCGGAATTGGAGCAGGCTTTCGCCGATTACCGGCGCACCCAATTCGGCGGCTGGCCGTGGCCGGACAACGCGCCGGTGCACGATCGGAACGAAGGCCGGTTCGCACGCCACGCGGATGGGCGAATCGAGCGCGCGCCGGAAGCCGCACTGTCAAAATAACGGCTTACTTGCCGCAGCCTTTTTTGGCTTCCTCAAATCCCTCGAACAATCGCCCGGCGTTCGAGCCGGCGAGAGTCTCCATGCGGTGGGGCTGGCCCTTTTCGACGGTGTAACGAGCGATCATTCCCTCGGAGCGCAGCACCTCGGCTTCCCTCTTCATCTCCGAGTGCCACATGTATGGATCATTTTCGCCGACGTACATGTACACGCACATCTTCGAAATCGCCTGGAGCTTGGCCGGCGTCGATTCCCACAAATAGCCGGGGAAGGCCGTGATGGACAAAAAGTACTGAGGGTTCGCCGCGGCAACGTGGAATGCCGCGATGCCCCCGTTGGAGGGTCCGGCAATGTGGAACTTGTTGTCTTGAATTTTGTAGTCCTGTTCAATCAGCTTGAGGAACTCGGGGAAGATTCGTGCGCCATCTTCGAAGAATAACTGACCGTCCGGCGCCGCCGGAGCGACGACGATATAGCCGCGCTTCTCCGCTTCGGCACGGAGATTGCGAGTGAGAACGCTGTCGACGGTGTCCATGGTCTGCGGCCCTCCGCCGAAAGCCAGGATCGCGGGATAGGCCTTGGCCGGATCGTATCCGTTGGGAAGAACGACCTTGTATTGGACCGTCGTGCCCGCAACTTTTTTGGTCTTCTCGAGTAGCTCAGCGTGAGTTGGCAGGGCGGTCAGAATAACGGCCACGGTTGCCAGGGACAATAACGACATTCGTTTCGAAGTTGGTTGCATGTTTAGTGTTGGCTCCGCAACAGCAGCTTCGATTTTATGCCAGATGCCGCCTGTTCGAAAAAAGTGGCCCCCCGTGGTAACGGGGGGCGTCATGAGCGTCAGGATTGATGCTTCGAGCCAAGCGGAAGCAGCGGCAGAGTCCGCGGGAGACGGCTGGCACAGCTTGGGGGTGAAGCTGAAGAAACCGTTACTCCTTCGAACTGCCGCTGGCTTTCCTCCGAACGGCTTGGCTCGCGCAGTTCTTGTGACTGCTTGTTTCCTAGTTGCAGCGGGGGATGAATCGTTTCAGAAAAAACTACCTGATGTACGTCTGATAGGCAGCCCAATAAAACGGCTTGCGATAAGCGGTTCCGGAGCGGAGAAGATCCAACTTGGCTTCGCGAAGCGCGGCTGACGGCGCGGTACCTGATGCGAGGGACTGGTACATCCGGCTCATCAGACGCGAAGACGATTGGTCGCCAACCTCCCACAGCCCGGCGATGACCGTTTGCGCGCCGGATTCGAGAAACGCCCACGTAAAGCCGACGAGGCCTTCGCCTCCGTAGACTCGCGCGCCCGCGCTGCGGCATGCGGAAAGGGTCACCAGGCCGGCGGAGAGTTTTTTGCCCGCGATATCGCGGGCGTAGAGCTTGTAGCCGTCGCCGTTCTTGTTCTTCGCCAAGATGACGGCCGAATCGAGGGGACTTGCGGGATTGGCCTCGGCGTGCGCGGCGAAATGGATCAGCGAGAACCGGCTGGGGTCGGATTCGAGAAATCCCTGCGGAGTCGCGCCCGAACCGGTGTAGGTCTCCGCGTTCGCGAACACGCGCTGGATTCCTTCGATCTCCGATTTCGCAGCCGGAAGCTCGGGATAGTCAGAGCTGGCCTGGGTTGGCGCTCCGATCAGGAGCACCGAAGGCTCGGTTAAGTTCCCATGGTGAGCCTGCCTGTAGAGAGGTTCGGTGAGCAAGCTGAGAGAAGGCGCAACGGACACCTCCGCGTTCTCGATCCAATAGTGGCCATCGGCGCCTGCGGGGAGGGTTTCGAGGTTCAAGCCGTGCAGGCCGCCGTCGGGAACGACGATAACGCGCTGTTGCTTTGCCAAATCGCTCCGAAGCGGGCCGAGGAGCATGTCGCTCAATTGCTCTCCAACGGAGGAAGCGGTCTCGACAGGATCGCGCTGATCGTCGATAACCTTTGCGTACTTGTCGACGAGTTCGCGAATTTTGGCTTCGCCCGGTAGTTCCCGCATGGTGATGCCGGAGGGTTTGACAATCCAGACAAACGAACGCCGTGGGGCGAGCCAATACGACAAGAGCACGGCCTTATTCGCGTTCGCATATTGTTGGAAGGCGGACGGCTGGATCTGATCAATCCTGCTTGATTGTGAGCCGAGCTTCTGCGCCAGCACTCGGGCGCGGCTGTACTCTGCGACTCGTAGCGCCTGGGACTCGTTTTTCTCAGTTACCAGCAGTTCGACGTAGGCTTTGAAGAACTCGTTCTGGAGGTCGTAGTAGGTGAGGCGGTAGTCGTCCTTGATGAGGCGGGAGACGGTGCGCTCGATACCGGCGATGCCTTGTTCGAATTGCGCGTTGGCTTCGGGGTACCGGTTTTGGCTCGCGAGGAGTTCGCCGAAGCGGAGCCGCGCGTTCAATTCCACGAAGGGATCGCCATCCTTTATGGCTGAGATGAGCTCCCGGTAGGTTTGCTCGGCGTCGGCCGATTTTCCGAGCCCGGCCGAAACCGCGGCGGTGGTCAGCATGAGGAACGCGGGTCGTTGCGGCTGGCGGAGCTGCTGATACTTTGCATAGGCTTGCTGATTCCAGGATTCGGCTGCATTCCAATCCTGATTCACGGCCAGCGCGTACGCGACCCGGCCGGACCATTTGCCGGCTTCGCCGGTGTCATTGATGCTGGTGGCTATCTCAACCGAGCGCTTGAACGAATCGACGGCCTTCGCCGGCTCATGACGGCGAAGATACAGAAAACCGAGAGCGCCGAGCGAGTCCGCGAGATTTCGAAGATCGCCGATTTCGCCGAGGTCTTGGATGGCCCGATTCTCGTGCTGTTCCGCGCGGTCGAGGTCGCCGAGGGCTCCGTAGGCGATACCGAGGTTATCGTTCGCCATGGCCGCGAGCCGATCCGCTTGCGTCTTCTGGGCCAGATTCAGCGCCGTGAGGCTGTATTCGAGGGACTCGTCGAACCGGTCTTCGCGGATCTTACAAGAAGAAAGATTGCCAAGAGCGGCGGCTTGATTAAATGAATCGCCTGCTTTGGCTGCTTGCGTGGCTGTGTCGCGAAGCAGGTCCTCGGCGGGACGAAGGTGACCGGAGCGGGCGAGAATGCTGCCGCGCAGCAGGCGGGCCTTGAATACGGCATCATCGGTGCTTTCGGGAGGCGCGGTGCGGTCGAGCTGGTCCAAGAACTCGAGGGCTTTATCGGCGTGGCCGAGTTTTGCGGCAGCCTCGGCCTGGTCGGCGATCCAGCGAACGTGGAGCGCGGGATCCGACGGCTCTTTCAGTTGATTGAGAAGAGGAAGTGCGTCCTGAGCCTGAGTGCGAGCCAACAGGCTCTCTACCTTCAGCAGACGCAGTTGCAGCGCGATATTCGCGGTTTGGCTGCCGCGATAGTTTTTCAGAGCAAGATCAATGGTCTGCTCGGCTTCCTTGGAATGTCCGTGGCGGAAGGACTTCCAGGCGGTCGCATAGGCTTCTTCCGCCGATGGGCCACGCGAACAGGCGGCGAGCGCCAGACAAAGGAGAGGAAGCCCGCAGCGCATTCCTTATGGATACCAACTGCCGCCGGAACAGCCCGAGCCGACATCGCCATCGGAGTGCACAATGCGCACAAGGGTTGCGCGGCGCACGTACGCTCCCATGAAAACTTCGCCGATGATGATTTTGCCGAAGCTGCGCCAGTTTATGGTGTAGCCGTTTTCGAGCGCCGCGTCGGGCGGAAGACCGCTGACGCTCTTGAGCATCGAGCCGACAACATAGCCGGATTCGTTACGGTAAAACGTCCCGGTTTTCGGGTCGATCACGAAACGAGGGGTCAGTTCCCTGCGAAGATCTGGATCTGACTGGAAGGCTTGTTCGAGATCGGCTAGAGTGGGGTAGCGGTTGAATGGGTCCAGATCGAGAGTCAATTGGACCGCGTGATCGCCGAGACGCAGACCGACGATTTCTGTTCCTTCGAGGCTGATGCGCGGGTGCTTGCTTTGACGATCATGAACCGAACGCATCGCGAGGCGGCAGGAGTCGATCGATAGCTCTCCACTTGCAATAACCACCTTACTGACCTCCACGAGCGTTCGCGAACCGGCGGGTCCGCCATCGACCATGGTGTCGCTCTGGACCAATGAATGGGCCGATCCGACCGAGAACAGTTCCCTTTCCATCTGCTCCGGCGTGAGCGACGCTACGCCGGCATCGCGGCCTTTCACCACGACGCCGCTGGCGCTCGCTTCGGATTTGCCGCCCACCATGGGAAGATCGACGGGCGTGACGCTCGGAAGCTGGAGATTGATTTGAGTGTTCGGGTGGATTCGAGTTAGCGTACCGCCGGCCGCGAAACCTCCAGCGATGTGAATATAGCGAGTCGGGTAGTCACTTGGGGACATTCAATATTTAAAGTCGGCTCCTCAGGGCCGTTGAAGCTCAAATGGAAAGCGGCCTAACACTTGCCCGTCGTGACCGGGCGTGGTGACGACAAGCGTATAATTCCCCGGCTGCAAATCCAGCCTTGGAATGGATAAGGTAGCCATTTCACCCGCCGCCGGAGCGGCCGAGGATAACGTAAACTCTACCTTACCATTCACGGAGTTAACCGCGAACTGGAGTACAGTGGCGCTCGATTCCGGTAGATCGAACATGAGGATCAACGGTTGGCCGGCTGCGGCCTTTAAAACAGCCGGCGTGCCGCGCGTTTGAGGCTTGAGGAATGCCGAGGCGACCAGGCGGGGAGAGCCATCCAGCGCGGCTTGATCCCGCAGGCGCGGAATCGCGATGGTTTCGCCGATGCAGACAACCGCAAGAACCGCAATTGCGGCTGCGGCAAATCGAGGTTGCAGCCACGCGAACCAGTTGCGCTTGGGCGATTCCCGCTCCGGATCGAGCCGAGCGCGGCCAGCGTCCGCGCCCGCGGGTTCCGCGGCCAGAACATCTTTCGCGTCCGTCATGAACTGGGCCGCGTTCCGAACGTCTTCGGCGCAAACCGGACATTCGAAGAAGTGTTCTTCGAAATCCTCCCGCTCCCGGGGAGTCATATCGCCGAGCAAATAACATTCGACGGCGAGAGTTTGGATGGCCCGTTGGTGATCCATTCCTTCGCTCTATTGTGTCAGAACCATCAAAACCGTTACACGCAAATCAACGCCCGGCCTTCGCCTTGGCCGCCTCACCTATCGCCGACCGTAATCTGGTTCTGGCGCGATGCAGAAGCACGCGAAGATAGTCCCGAGTTACGCCAAACTCATTGCAAATGCTGTCTTTGTCCTCGTCGTCGCGGCAGATCCTTTGAAGCAGCTCGCGATCCTTCCCTCCGAGCTCATCTAGGGCCCGCCGCATCAGATTTTTGCGCTCTTCTTCCAAGAGGCCAGATTCGGCGCTTCCCCGCCCGCTGGGAACTTCGGAGGCGTGTTCGGGAAGCTGCGAGAATCGGCTTTCGCCACGGAAGTATTCGCGAACGATGTTGTGGCAGACCGCGAGAACGAAAGCGCCCAGCCGCTCGGGATGTTCGACCTTTCCTTGCCGCACGCTTTCAATGACGCGGAATAGCGTCTCCTGGCGGATATCTTCGGCGGCACGCGCGGATTGCGGACCAGCCTTGATCGCTTTGATCCGGATCAAAGGATCGAAGTAATCGACAAAGTGGCGTTCCGTGGCAGCCTCGCCGTCCTTGAGGCGCTGGAGGTAGTCCGCATCGAATAGGTACCTGGCTTCCAAGGAGTCCTTTGTCCGGGTTCTTTTCCAGCTTAATGGAAAGAGCGCGGGGATTCCTAGTGTGGCCGGGCGTACTAAGGCTAAATCGCGGTGCGGCGGTATATTTTCAAACCGACGTAGACTTCGACTTGCGCGTTCTAATCGACGAGCTTCCCTCCGAAGCCAGAAACCCGGAAAGCTTCATGGGCGTCTTCGCGCCGTTCGCCAACTGCTGATGGACGGCTTCTCGATACCGGGTCAATATGGCTTGCGCTCTCTTGAACCCGCTCAGATCGCAGGTCAAAGCATCGAGCAGAATGTCGATCTCCCACTTTTCGAACCTGCTTCGGCCCATGGTTCCGGCGAGCAGATCGTCGATGAGGCGGTCGAAGACAGCGAGCACACCGCCGGCATCAGAACTATCTGAGTAGTCCATTTCAGCCGTTTTCCGGAGATGAGCGGGTTCTAAAGCGACAGAAACCACCATTTGAGTTGCTTGTTGCATTCAAAGTTAGATCCTCCGATCGTTGATTACTGCAATGGTGGAAACGCAGCTCATTTCGTTTCACACGACGTTTTTATTTCTGCGTGAAACGCTGTTCCGGGTTCCTTCACTTATGTCCAGACATACGGGGTAACCAACAAACAAAATCAGGAGGAACCGATGGAACAAAGTCTGGATTGGGTTACGCTGGGTTGGACTACGCGAGGCGACGCGACGGAACCGCGAGACGCTATGACTGTGTGCGCCGCAACGATCGGAAGCGGCTTGCATACAAGAGGCTCCCGAAACGAGCCCGTAAAGCCATGCTCCGAGCGGTGCACGCTATGGGAAGATTTTCGCCTGGCGTTTAAGTTGCACGCCTACGCCAACGAAGCGGTTGAAGCAGGCCCTTGCGGCCCGGAGTCCGTCGATGCACTCGCGTGGGTCAAGCGGACGCGCGCGGATTTGGAGAACCGGTGGGATGCGTACTGCCGACACCTTTTCGAACACGGGTGCCGCAATGAGCTCCTGCCGGTCAAATGCTCCGCCGATACGGCCAGTTGATATAATTTCGGCTCTGGGATCTTCGCGAATCACTTTCTCCGTTCTGATCGGCTGTGCTCTTGTTCACGGCGCGAATTGGCTCACCAACGGCGGCGATCCGCAACGGACGAACTGGCAGCGCGACGAAACGACTCTCTCAAAAGATAACGTCGGGAATCTCCAGATTCTCTGGAAGGCGAACCTCGACAATGTTCCGCGGCAGATGCATTCGCTGTTTCCGCCGCTGATTGTCGACGGCGTGCAAACCAGTGCAGGGGTTAAACAGATCGCGCTTGTGGCTGGGGTTTCCGACAACCTGTATGCAATCGACGCCGCGACCGGCACGACGGTGTGGAAGAAACATTTCGAATACCCGCCTCCGGCAAGAAATGGAGGCGCGACGGATCCTTTGTGCCCGGGCGGACAAACCGCGACGCCGGTGATCGGTCCCGCGAACGCTTCTGGTGCGCGAACCGTCTATGCACTGGCAGGGAATGGCGAGCTTCACTCGCTCAACCTCGCCGATGGCGAAGAGGCCGCCCCGCCGATTCCCTTCGGATATCCGAACGGCAAAGCGTACGCGTTGAATCTGTCGGACGACGTAATTTTCACCTCTACTTCACAAGGCTGCGCCGGCAATCCCAATCAAATGTGGGCGATAAACCTTCGCGATCCAAACAAGAAGGTGATGGTCTTCAATCCCAAGAGCGGCGGCTTGTGGGGACGCGAGGGAGTGGCGATCGATTCGAGCGGAGTCGCATGGGCTCCGACCGGCGACGGTGTATACGATCTCGCGAATCAACGGTACGGCAATGGTTTGATCGGCGCGAAGGTGGTCGGCAACGAGCTGCAGCTCAAGGATTGGTACGAGCCGACAAATTGGGCGTGGATGCAGAAGCGCGATCTGGACATGCAGGTCACGCCTGCGATCTTCAACTACAAGGGCCGCGAACTGATGGTCACGGGCAGCAAAGAGTGCCGCGTGTATTTGCTCGACACCAAATCCGCGGGCGGAGCGAATCATCAGACGCCGCTGGTGCGGACGCCGCTGCTCTGCAATGAGGAGACGAATTTCGCGTCGGCGGGCATCTGGGGCAGCATGGCGACGTGGGAGGATTCGAAAGGCACTCGCTGGGTGCTGACGCCGTTCTGGGGACCGGTGCACCCGGATTTCAAGGCTGCGGTGTCTTACGGTCCGGTGCGTCATGGAGCCGTCGTCGCGTTTAAGGTCGAAGAGAAAAACGGGAAGCTGCAATTGACTCCCGCTTGGATGTCGCGCGACATGGATCAAGCTGAACCGCCCGCGATCGCGAACGGCGTGGTTTACGCGTACGGGAGCGGCGAGAATACCGCGCAGGCATATCCCGATCGAGGGTTGAACGATTCGAGTCCGCTGCGCATTAAGGCGTCCGGCCATGCGGTTCTTTACGCGCTGGATGCCGAAACTGGCAAGGAGCTGTACTCGAGTGGAGATCAAATCACCTCTTTCGTGCACTTCGGCGGACTGACGGTCGCCAACGGGCATGTGTATCTGGGGACTTACGACAGTACTCTCTATTGTTTCGGTCTCGCCGGAAAGTAGGTCTGGAATGCGCGCGATGAAACATCTCATTTTCGCGGCGCTTTTGTTCGGCCTGGCACCGGCCGCGCACGCGCAGGGCCGCGCTCTAAGCTGGACGGGTTCCGGCGGGGATGCTCAACGCAGCAACTGGGAACGCACGGACCAAAGAATCACGAAGGACAACGCCAAGGATCTGCAGCTTCTGTTCAAGATGAAGCTGGAGAATCAGCCGCGAACTCCACGGGCGTTGATGCAGCCACTGATTCTCGGGAATTTGATCTCATACCGAGGCTTTAAGGAGCTGGCTTTCGTCGCTTCCAATTCCGATGTGGTCTATGCCATTGACGCCGATCTTGGCAAGATGTTTTGGACCAAGCATCTTGAATATGCAAGCCTGGAGCCGCCGGTTTATTCATCCTCATCCACGTGTTCAGGAGGTTTGACGGCTACACCGGTAATGCCTCCTCCGCCTGTTCGAGGCGCTCCGCCAAGAGCTCCAGCGAGAGGTGCGACACAACCCGGCGAGCCTGTTTCGATCACGGCGCCACCTCCCGCGCGAGGACCATTCGCGGTTTTTGGGCAACCCGGGGTCTATGCGATTTCGAGCGACGGGCGATTGCATCGGCTGAATACTTCGACAGGCGATGACGTCGTGCAGCCGGTGAAGGTCTTGCCATCCAACGCAAACGTCTCCAGCCTCAACCTGGAAGACAACGTGATCTACGCGGTCACCAGTCACGAATGCAACGGAGCTACCGACGCTCTGTGGGCGATCGATCTGACGCTTGATCCGCCCAAGGCGGCTTCGTATGCGTTAACCGGGAAGGGCGCTGGATCCGGTGGCGTGGCTGTTGGCGCGAATGGAACCGTCTATGTGCAGACATCGGAGGAACTGCTGGCGCTGAACGCGCATGATTTGACGCTGAAGCAGAGTTTCGAAGCGCCGGGCGCGGCGGCCGAAACATCCTCTCCCCTGGTGTTCGCCTTTCAAGAGCGAGAACTGATCGCGAGCCCTGGCAAGGGCGGCGATCTTTATTTAATCGATTCCGGTACGGTGCGAAAGACCTCGATCGGGCGGAACATCGAGGGCTTGGCAACCTGGCAGGATGCAGATGGCGCGCGCTGGATTCTTGCGTCGGTCTCCGGACCGCTTCGCCCGGAATTCAAAGTTTCCACTTCGAACGGGGCCGCTCCCAACGGCTGCATCGTAGCGATGAAGGTCGAGGATCAAAACGGGAAAGCAGTGCTGACTCCCGCGTGGGCTTCTCGCGATCTTGTTTCTCCGGAAACACCGGTGATCGCGAACGGAGTTGCGTTCGCTTTGTCGGGAGGGTCGCATTCGACGCTCTATGCGCTGGACGCCACTACTGGCAAGGAGCTTTATTCCAGTCACAGCCTCGTCACATCGCCGGCCGCCGGAACCGGCGTCACTGTCACAAACGGACGCATCTATTTCGGAACAACCGACGGCACGTTTTACGCGTTCGGAATTTATCAGGAACACTGATTCGCGGCGCTGACCGGGATTGAAGCTGGTTGGGATAGAATCAGTCGGAGCCCGATCATGAAACGCACCCTCGCCCTGACTCTCTTCGCGTTGGCCATGTTCCGTGCGCCGGCGCTTTCCATGACACCGGAGGAGCGCCACGAATACCTTCAAAAGCTTCTGCAGATCCTCCCGGATGTGCCGTCGTTCAAGCAATGGCTCGACAAAAGCGGCGCGCTGCCGCCGGATTTCGATTCGCTTCCGCACATGAACGGCCTGCCCGATCCGCTGAAGTTTCTCGATGGCAAGACGGTGCGCACGGCGGCGGATTGGAAATCGCGCCGGGCGGAAATTCGTCAGCTCTATGAGAAGTACGATCTGGGCACGATTCCGCCCAAGCCGAAACTGGATCGTGCGGTGATGCTGGATGAAACTCGGAGCGATGGTTACGTGACTCGCAATGTTCGTCTGGAATTCGGTCCGCAGAGCAAGGGAACGCTGCGCGTGCGCCTGGTGATTCCGGATGGCAAGGGGCCGTTTCCGGTTCTCATGGCTCCGAGCCTCGCGGGCTGGGCTTCGGCGCTGTTGCGGCGCGGCTACATCTCCGCCGGTTACGCGGCCAACGACGCGATGGACGATGCAGCCGCGTTGGCGCAGCTTTATCCCGATTACGATTGGGCGCTGATTCCGCGGCGCGCCTGGGTTGCCGGAGTTGTGCTCGATTATTTGGAGACTTTGCCGCAGGTAGACATGAAGCACGTGGGTCTGTTCGGTTATTCCCGCGATGGTAAAGCTGCGGCTATCGCAGCCGCGCTCGATGATCGTATAGCGGCGGTGATCGCCGGCAGCACAGGAGTCGGAGGCGTGCTGCCGTGGCGGCTCTCGGGCGAGCGCAATTTCGGCGAAGGCATCGAAAGCACGACGCGCAGCTTCCCCACCTGGTTCGCGCCGCAACTCCGCTTTTTCTCGGGGCGCGAGGACCGGCTGCCAATCGATGCGAATTTGCTGGTCGCGATGATTGCGCCGCGCGCCGCGCTGATCGAATATGGCCTTAACGACGAAGTCTCCAACACCTGGGGCGATGAGCAGGCCTATGATTCAGCATTGAAAGTTTACAAGCTGCTGGGCCAGCCGGAGCGTCTCAGCATCATGCGCGTACCCGGTTTTCATGGCGCGAACGACCAGGAGATGTGCTTGGATTGGCTCGATATTCAGTTCGGCCGGTCCTCGCGAACTTGGACGAACAATCTGATGTTTGCTTGGGACTTCGATCAATGGAAGGCCCACGCCAAAGAGACTGTCGATCTCAGTAAGTATCCGCGCCAGGCATCGAACGATCTGGCTGCGGCGAGCGCGGCGGACTGGGAGAAGAAAGCCGAGGAGATTCGGAAGTCGGTGCGATGGATGCTGGGCGACGAACCGCCGATGATGCCGCCGGTTGCGCCGGGAGGAGGGAGATCCGCGCGCGGGCCCGCGCCAGGTGCTGCCGCCGCCCCGGTAGCGCCGCCGCCGAATCCCGGTCAAACGACGCCGAATCTGGTTGCGTGGGTGATCCAGCGCGGCGGCAACTCCTTCGGCTGGCTGGAGCCGCAAAAGAGCAAGACCGCGTCCCGCAGCGTCAGTTTCGGCTACAACGTTCGCGGCGATCTTTATTACCCAGCGGGAACCGCTCCTGACGCTAAACTGCCGGTTGCCATCTGGCTGCACGGTTATAGTTACCCGCTCGGCTACATGTGGGTTTACCATAACGATCTGCACCCGATCCTGGCGCTGGTTCGCGCGGGCTATGCGGTGTTGGCTTTCGACCAAAGTGGCTTCGGAAGCCGCATGAGCGAGGCGGGCGCGTTCTACGAACGCTATCCGCATTGGTCGCAAATGGGGCGTATGGTGGAGGATACCCGCGCGGCGATCGATGCGCTGGAGAAGGACGGGCTGGTCGATCCACAACGCATCTATCTGTTTGGGTATTCGGTCGGCGGAACCGTTGGGTTGTACACAGCGGCGCTCGATTCCCGGGTGAAGGGCGTGGTTTCGATCGCTGGCTTCACCCCTATGCGGACGGATACGGCGGATCGAGGGGACGGCGGAGTCGCGCGTTACAGCCATGAGCGCGGCCTGATTCCGAGGCTCGGTTTCTTCGTGGGTCAGGAATCGCGTATCCCGTACGATTTTCCGGAGCTGTTGGCGACCATCGCGCCGCGCCCCGTCATGGTGATGGAGCCACAGCTAGACCGCGACGGCACACCCGCAGACGTGCGAGGCGCG
>JASHRP010000293.1 GCA_030037375.1 Bryobacteraceae bacterium
CGCGCCAGGCTTTCCGCGCACGATGCGGCCGATTCGGGTAATTCCTCGTGGGCCGGTCGCGTTTGCGGGCAGGGTAAACAGAAGCTCGTAATCGTCGCCTCCATACAAGGCTTGCGCTAACGTCGCGCCGCGGGCGACCGGCAATCTGTCGATCTCCGCCGCGACTTTCGACGCCAGGCATACGCGATGCAAATCGAGCGCGAGTCCGTCGCTTACGTCGATGCAGGAGTGCGCGCGCCCGAGCAGTTGCCGCCCGATATCGAGGCGCGGTACAAGCCTGCGGTCCCACGGCTTGCCCAATCGGCCGGAAACCCACAGCGAGTCGCCGGGCTTCGCGCCATCGCGGCGGAGCGCTTTGCCGCGGGCTACGGCGCCGCACACCATGACGTCGCAGTGGATCTTTTCCGCATGGGCGAGATCGCCGCCGGCGAGCGACGTGCCATGCTTCCGCGCAAGCGCGCATAATCCCCGAAAGAAGGCGAGGATCCATTTTTGATTCTGGCTTCTTGAAGTCGCGAGCGAAACCAAACAGAATCTGGGCTCGCCGCCCATCGCCGCGATATCGCTCAGGCTGCGGGCCAGAGCCCGTTCGCCGATCGCGCCCGGTGGAAGGCCGCTCTTGAAATGCACGCCTTCAATGAACTGGTCTGTGGTGAAGAGCAGATCTTCGCCGGGCTTGGGGCGAAAGATCGCACAGTCATCGCCAATGCCAAGCACCAGGTTCCGGCTGGACTTCGCCATCTTGGCGATCGCTTGGACCAGGTCGAGTTCATTCATGGAAGAGAAGACCGGATGGAAGCTCCTCACCGAAGATTCTGCCCATCGCGGCCAGGTCGTGCCGTGGCGCGGCGTCAAGGTCGACATCCGGAAGCGCGCGACGGACCAGATCGAGTGTCGCAGGCGGCAGATCGCGCGTGAAATCACCCGTGCGGCGCGCCATCGCAGCGATGGTTTCCTGCGCTTTTGCGTTCTTCAGCAACGCTTCGATCCAGCGCGATGCGGTGTTCGCAGGAAGAACCTGATTGATCGGACCATAGAACAGTTGCCGTGCTCCGAGGCGCGCCAGGCACCACAGGCTGGTATCGACGAAATCGTTTTTCGAGATGCGCAAAATGAGCTCATCGCCGAGCTGGGTTCGAGTCTGCGCGGGAAGCAGCTCCAAGCTAGCGGCGGAGCGCCACATCTCACGTAGCAGGCTCGGGTTCACGCGCTGCGATTTTCCCCCGCGGGGAAGCAGCGTCGGCGAGAGCCGTTGGAAGACGTCAGTCTGCTGGTTCTTGTTCAAGCCGCCGGCGACTCTTCCCCAGAAGATCCACCACTCGATCTCGTTCTGCACGTGATTGCCGAACGTCAAACCCGACGCGTAGATGCGGCGGGCCTTTTCGACGCGAAAATCGTCGCCGGGAAAACCAAAGCCGGGGCGCAGGCAGAAGCCGCACAGGTTGAGCCATCGCAGCTCATGCGCCGCGCTTCGCTTGCGGCCTTCGGCCAATTCGAGCATCCGGTCCGCGAGCTTGCGAATCGCCGAAAGCGGCCAGGAGTTGCGGCCGAGCCCTAGCGCCTGTTCGAGGTTTCCCGGCAACTGCTCCGGTTCGAGCGACGCATCCTGGAACACGGCCGGTATCAGCGCCGCCGCCGCCGCAAGCGCTTTATCGCTGATCACCGCCGCGGGGCGCGAGGGCCCGTCGGATGCCGCCGCTTTACGTAACTGGAATTGCAGACGCCAGCGATGCTCGCTGATCTTCGAGTCCGCCCAGATCTCGAGGGTTCCCACCTCCGTCAGCTTCGCGACGAGCTTCACTGGAATCATTCGCTCCCCGGCTCTGCCGAAGCGCAGCACGGCGTGCAGTGGAGCGTGTAGATGCAGGTCCTCGGTTGATGCGAACTCCACTACATCGCCAGCTTTGTCCTCAGTGCGAGTAAGGGAGCTGTACAACCGGAACGACACGGGTTTGTTCGCGATCAATTGCAGGGTTCCGGGATCGATCTCGATCTCTGACCCCTCTTCCGAGCCGCGCGGCGCAAGGCATAGGGCTCGCAGTTTGTCCTGCTCGCCGCCACCGAGCGCGATGAAGTACGCGCGCGGCAAGCCGCCGCGAACCAGGAGGCCCGCTCCAGTCGTGCGGACGTAGGAATAGTATGCGGCTCCCACGGCGACTGCCAGATCCAAATCTCGGTTTTCGAAAATGACAGGCCTGCGGCCGAACCAATGATCCATCACATCAGCGACACGTTGGCGCAGAACTTCGGGAATGAAGAATCCGCCGTTGAAGAGAATCGCGTCCGGTTTCGCATCGCCGGCGCTATGCAGGAACGCGGCCAAGTGCCGGGTTACCGCCGGATCCGAAACGTAGGGCAAACCGATTTCGCGATACGGGCTTTTTTCTTCTTCCTTGGGCAGATCGGAGATCTCGCATTCCGGAAGGAATCCGTCGAGCGCCAGCTCGAGCACCTCCTCGCGCAGGATCTCCGTCTTGAGCGTGCCTCCCACCAGCGACGATCCTCCGCCGAGCACCGTTACCTCGACGCTTTTCAAATCCGGCTCAGAAAGCAGCCTCTCTTTCGCCGCCGCGCATTGGCGGCGCAACCCGCTGCGTTGACGCACCGAAAGCGTCTTGCCGAGCTTCTCCTCCACTAGCCACGCGAGCGTCAAATCCAAGTTGTCGCCGCCGAGCAGTAGATGCTTTCCGACGGCTGTGCGGGTGAACTCGACGCGATCGCCTTCGCGCCCGACGCGGATCAGCGTGAAATCGCTGGTGCCGCCGCCGACGTCGCAAACCAGCACGACCTGCCCGTCAAACAAACTCTTCTGCGATCGCGCCAGATCGTTCGCGATCCAGGAATAGAACGCAGCCGCAGGTTCTTCAAGCAGCGTCAGCTTTTCGATTCCCGCTTCGCGCGCCGCCGCGACCGTCAGCTCGCGAGCTTCTTCATCGAAGCTCGCCGGAACCGTGAGGACCACATTATGCCCGGCGATCGGAGAGCCTTTGTCCTTCTGCCAGGCATCGGCGAGAAACTTCACGATGCGAGTGGAAACTTCAACTGGCGAGAGCACGCGCCCGGCTTCTTGCGCGTCCCAGGGCAGAATCTTCGCGGTGCGGTCGACTTCGGGGTTCGAGAGCCAGCTCTTCGCGGAGTGGACGCTCTTGGTTGGCACCAGCGCGCCCTGCTCCCTAGCAAAAACTCCCAAGTATTCCTGGTCGCCGAGATAGAGAAACGACGGCAGCGTCCGGCGCGGCTCAATGCGCCCTTGGGCGACATATTGCGGAACGTTCAGCACCTCGATTACTGGCGAATCCGCCTCTTCCGCCTGCTGAGGATCTATATATGCGAGCGCCGAATTCGTGGTGCCGAGATCGATGCCGATGTTCATTCAAGAAACGCTCATTCGATCTCGAGCTCAGCGGCCGCCAGCACCATTCCGGGCTCCGCCTGCGGCAGATCGACCTTCGCGGCTTTCCAACCTTTATGGCGCAGCAATCCTCCCGGAGCTTTGCCGCTGGGCGGCACGTTGCCGATCAGCTTCACCTGCGACGGCTCGATGCCTTCGACTTTGGTGAACGTGCCTTCCACGCCGTCTATCACCGGCTCCAAGCGTAGATATCTGGTCAGCGATTCACGAGCTTGCGTTTGTACGTCACGCGCGGCTGCGCCAATCTGGTCGTCACCGAATGCGCTTAGGTCTTCCATCAGAAAATCGACCAGCCTAGCGTCGCGTTGCAAGACGGCCAGGATCTGCACCGCGCCGTCGGCCGGACCGGCGGACGGCTTCGGGGCCGGAGCCGGCTTTGCGTCTTGCGGCGTTTTGACGGGCATCGCCTTTGAATATCCAAATGCTTGAGCGATGTCCGGCGGAAGCGAGCCTCCAAACAAGATGGAGAAGAAGCTGCGAAAGGCGAGAGAGATTCGGTTCAAAGGATTCCTCGAATGAATTGCACCGTGCGGCGCTTGTTTCTATTTTATCCGCGAGAACTTTACCCACGAGAACTTATCCACGCGACCCTGGCAGAATCGCTGCCTGCCGGAGCTTCGTGAGCTCGCGGCGCGCGATGTTGGACCAGTGGCTTGCCGGATCGAGCTTGAGATAAGCAACCCAGTGATGCACCGCTTTCATCGGCTGATTCGAGCCTTGATACAGCAGCGCGACGTTATAGTGCGCATCCGCGTAGTTAGGAGAAATACGTAGCGCGGCCAAATAGTGCTCCAGAGCTTTCTTGCGGTCGCCGCGTTCGTCATAGAGATTCGCCAGATCGAAGTGCGCGAGGGAATATTCCGGGTCGGCTTCCAGCGCCTGCCGGTAGTAGCTTTCCGCTTGCTTCAAATCGCGAGCGTTGAAGTAGATGGTCCCCAGGTTCACCAACGCGCCGGCCGAGGTCGGATCCAATTCCAGCGACTTACGGTAAGCTTCGATGATCTCCTCAACCGGCCCGCCAGTCTGCTCTAGTTCCAAGCCGCGCTGGAACCAGCGCTCGGCTTCCGCTCTCCTTTCACGTTCTTCCTGCCCGGTGTCGCGTGCTCGAAACTCCAGCAGCCGGTTCAGCTCCACCTGATCGAAATCCAGCAAGAGCTGTCCGGACTCGGCCTCCATCGCGCGGCCTTCTACTTCCACGCGCACGCGCTTTCCATCCGCGTACAGCTTTAGTTGCGTAAGTGGATCTTCGATGTGCTGCAACTTCTCGGCTAAAGCCGCCAGCGCTCGACGGATCTGCGCGGGCGCCACGCGCGCACTGCGCAGCCGCTCCAGGGTGCGCAAAGCGACCAGCTCGCGGAAACCGTAGGTTTCGCAGCGCGGAACCAGGTTTTGCTCCTCCCAGCTCTTGAGCCGCCGTTCGGAGACGTTGAGCAACCGGCGTGTTTCTTCTCGAGAGTAGGCCTGCCTGGGCGCGGTTCCGGCCACGGATGAGATTCTAACAGTTCTGCGAGCCTGGAACTTAAAAGCTCTGAAAGAAGGAAATACCGGCGACCCCCGCGGCGCCCGCAGCCACGCACGATTCGGCGTTCTCGCGCGTGATTCCGCCCAACGCCAAGACGGGAATTTTTACGGCGGCAGCGGCTCGCGACAAAACGCTCAATCCCAGCGCAGGCAAGTTCGCGGGTTTCGAAATCGGACCGAAAACAGGACCAAATAGAGCATAATCGGCGCCCTCTGCTTCGGCGGTCTGAACCTCCCCGATGGAATGGCATGACACGCCGATCAGAAACCCGGGCGGAACAACCTTGCGCCAAACATGCGGCGCGGGCGAGCCCGTAGGCAGATGCGCGCCATCCGCGCCGGCGGCAAGCGCCACGTCAACTCGGCTGTTGACTAGAATCCTTACGCCGCGCGGATTGGCGAGGGCAAGAACGGCGCGAACCAGTTCGAATAGGTCTAAGGCGGAAAGATCCTTCTCGCGAATCTGAATCCAATCCGGGCCGTCGGCGACGTTCCTGGCGATCGCTTGAGGCAGCGTTTCGCCGGCT
>JASHRP010000294.1 GCA_030037375.1 Bryobacteraceae bacterium
GCTAAGCTGGTTCTCGGTGTCTTGGCGTCCGTCTACGGTGCTGACGCGGGCATCGATGGCCGCCTTCGTATGCGAGCTCCGACCTGGCCGGAAGCACTAGAGAGCAGCATCCCGCCGGCATGGTGGCAGCAAAAGTTCTAAATGCGTCCAGGGTGGGGAGCCACCTCTGGGCCCCAGGAATGCACTTCTCCAACTCCAAGGTTCTCTGTTGACAGCCCTTCTTCGCGCAGAGCGCAGACGCCGACCTACGCGGCTGGGCGAGTTCGAACCCTATTGAGGATCCGATCCCCATCGCGCTGCCGTGTCAGACGAAGATCGTAATCGGTTTGCAGCCCAAGCCAGGTTTCCGGTGAAACGCGGAAATAGGTTCCCAGCCTCAGGGCTGTATCCGCGGTGATGGAGCGCTTGCCGTTGACGATTGCGCCGATCCGATTGGGCGGGACGTCTAGATCGCGAGCCAACTGGTTGATGCTAATCCTCAACGGCTTCATGAATTCCTCCAGGAGGATTTCTCCGGGGTGGATCGGATCGAGTGTTTTTGACGCCTTCATTGTCGTCTCCTCCAGTGTCCTAGTGGTAATCAACAATCTCAACGTCATATGCATCCCCATTACTCCAGGCGAAGCAGATGCGCCATTGGTCGTTGATCCGAATGCTGTATGCCCCCGCGCGATCTCCCTTGAGCAGTTCAAGCTGGTTCCCAGGAGGCACGCGAAGATCCTCCAAGCGCCTTGCTTGATGCAGGTACAGAAGCTTCCGCCGCGCAGCCCGCTCGACGGATTGAAACCGGCGGACCATCCGATCCTGAAAGAGCGCCCCCGCATCTGCGCATTTGAACGACCGGATCAAACCCGAGTTTATGACGTATAAGGCATTATGTCAAACGTCACGGACGGCGAAGCCTGCTGTCCCCCAGTTCGCCAATCCACACTCCCCGGGCCTGATCCCCGGGCGTTCACTCAGCGGCCCCTAGCAGAATCAACCGGTTGCGCGCGGAGAGGCAGTTGGAAACCACGTTTTCTGGGGAGCCAAATCTCTGGGCCCCCGGAAATCACTTTCCAACCTCACTGCGTGCCGGTTGACAGGACGCGAGACCTGCTCCCGTTGAGTCGCTGCCACTAGAGCTCCATCACAGATTTAAAAGAGTGATCTCGTTCTCGCGCCCGCTTTGCCCCGCGGCCGGCGGAATAGAGGAGTGTCCATTTTGTGGAATGAGTCGATGCCGATCAACGCAGTGTAAACCAGTGCCGACGCCGCGATGAAGTAGCGATGGGATCCGGAGTAGGGGGAATTGGGCGGCGCCGCGAGACGATGTTGAATACGGCGACGATCAGCACGGCGGTCCCGCCGGCCAGCACACCGATCTTGTTCGGTTGCCGCCGGCTGCGAAGAGGGAGCACGCCAAGAGGGCCATCCCACCCAAATACAGCGTGGTCAGCGTCCGCCGCACTATTAATGGCCGGTCAGGCTCGCTAGCGTCGGTCCCGGCCTCCCGGCGGGTAACAGGCTCGGCCCCGAGCGTTTAAAGAGCTTCGCCGCGTCGTCATTCGCGCTGAAGATCAGCCCGACGAAAGCGTTGCTCATCTCATCCCAATTCTGCGGGCCCCAGCGGACGTCCTTGGTGGGATCGGGATTGAATTTATTGTTGGCCGAATTATCGAAGTGCGAAATCGCGATCAGGCGCGTCCCCTTCGGAAGCGGAATCGGCTTCGCGAAATCGTAGCCGAGCTGCCAGTTGAAATCGAAGACGCCCTTGAACAGCGTCTCGCTCTCTCCGGTCGGATAGATCGCGCGCAGCTCGAAATCCTTGCCGCGCAAATGCATGTGCGGCTGCACGTATACCAGCTTCGCGTCATCCAGGCCAACGGTCACCTCGCTCACCACCTCGGCGTTTGAATCGCCCGCGGGAATTAACAGATTCGATGCCGTCGGCCCGGACGAAAGAAAATAGCGAGTCACCGGCGCGTGCTTCGCTAGCACCAATCCGAGCTTGCTCTGATCCGACGTCTCCTTGCCGATCGCCGTATAGTGAAGCTCGAACACCAGATCCGATCCCTTGGGAACGAACTTCGCCGAGCCGCCGATATCGAAGCTCTGCGCGCCCAAGCCTGGATTGAACTTGCCGAGAATATCATTGCCGTCAGCGGCATCGTTGCGGCCGGTTTCGCGGCCTTCGTAAGGCATGCCCGGCGTCGCATCCGCCATCCACTTCGAGCCCGGAGGAACCACCCACACCTTGCCGTGATGCAACACGGCGGGATTGCTCGGACGCATCTCCGCCGCGCTTACCCACACATCCTCCGGGAAGCTTCCCTTTACGCGGATGTATTGATAATTGATCGTGCCGGTCGCCGGAATCAGGAACGGGGTAGGCATCTCGATCACCATGTCCGGCTTGATCTGCCATCCGTCCTGGAAGGTGGCCGGAGCGGGCTTGTCCTTCGCCTCCCCCTCCACAGCTCCGCCATCCACCCACCCGACCAGCGTGTCAATATCCGCCTGGCTCAGCCGGCGATCGTTGGCGAAATGGCCGTAGTTCGGGTCGGCGAACCAAGGAGGCATCTTGCGCGTCGCAACCGCGTTCTTGATCGCTTTCGCCCACGGCCGCGCGTCGGTGTAACTGAGCAGGGACATCGGCGCGATCTCGCCCGGCCGGTGACAGCTCTGGCAATTCTTTTCGAGAATCGGCAAAACGTCGCGATCGAAAGTCGGCGCGGAGCTGGAAGCCCCCATCGCCACACCCGCCGTTGTTAACCCTGCTACGACAAGAAATACCGGGATTGCTCGCATGATCCCTCCTCTTACACAGTCCAGATGATAATCAAGCCGAACATTGAACGCAAGGGATTGGGCGTATGCTAATAGCCATGCTTTGGCTCGACCAGCGCGTCCTTCGCGCGGCCTGGACCCTCTTCCTTTTTGCTCTGGTTCTGGTGACCCTGTACGAGATTCGCCGGACACTGGTTCTCTTCCTGTTGGCTCTGTTTCTGGCCCACTTGCTTGCTCCTGTTGTCGAGTATATTCACTGGTGGATTCCACCATCGGGTTCGCGTGCACCAGCTATCTTCTTGGTATACCTGGTTTTATTAGGAGCGATCGTCGCGTTAGCGATCCCCCTCGGCTCCAAGATTGTCGGTGAAGCTACCAGCTTGGCCGGCCGGTTGCCGACCGCGATCCCGGCGGACCCGCTGGCGAATTTACCCTTGCCTCAATGGCTCGAGTCCAGTAGATCCCAAGTCGACCAAGCCATCCGCCAGCGCCTCCAGCAGCTCGATCAGAACCTGATCCCGATGCTGACCAGCGCCGGGGAGCAGCTCGTAATCGGCATCGGGAGTGCATTCAGACTGATCCTGGTCCCGATCCTCGGCTTCTTCGCTTTAAAGGACGGCGCCGCGATCCGGCGTGCCGTGGTTCAGAGCGTCCAGCCCAAATCTCGCGACCTGGTGGAGGGCATCCTGAACGACCTGCACTTGATGCTGCTCTCATACATTCGTGCGCTGGTGATGCTCGCGATGGCTACGTTCATTTCGCACGCTAGCGTGCTCTCACTCTTGGGAGTGCCGTATGCCTTCCTGCTCGCCGGAATCGCCGCGTCGCTTGAAGTAATTCCCGTGATCGGGCCCTTGACAGGCGCGGTGACTATCCTCCTGGTCTCGCTATTTGGCGGATACCAGCACGTATTTTGGCTCTTGCTGTTCCTTATTGTCTATCGCCTTTTTCAGGATTACGTACTCAATCCGCTATTGATGAGCTCGGGAGTCGAGGTTCACCCGTTGCTGGTCTTGCTGGGCGTGTTGGGTGGAGAGCAGATCGCCGGAATTCCGGGAATGTTCTTTTCGGTGCCGATCATCGCCGCTCTGCGGGCGGTTTTTTTGCGGCTCCGGGAGCACTATGAGGAGACGGCTTAAGCCCCTCGGCTTGCTCGCCTGTTTCTCGGCGATCGCGCAAGCCCATGTGGTCAGCATCAGCACGGGGGAGTTGCACGTGGACGGTCCGACCGCGACTTTCGAGCTGCGCATCCCCATGTACGAAGCCGCGCCGGTGCCGCACCCGGAATCGACATTGCTCGCGCATATTCGTTTCGGAGACGGGCATCTCGTGAAATCCGCGTGCGGCCAGGAGGAAAGCTTCTACGTCTGCCGGGCCGAATATGAGTTTCCGCGGCTTCATCGCGATTCTCTTGAGGTTGAATGCACGCTGTACCAGGTCACCGTCCCGAATCACGTCCATCTGCTGACCGCGATTCAAGGCGGCAACACCGATCAACAGGTCTTCGACCAACGCTTTACCGGGGCGGAAATCCGTTTCCATCCGCCCTCGCCCGCCGAGAAGATCGCGCGCAACGCAATCGCCGGAGCCACGCGCGCCCTCGCAAGCGCGTCCGGCTTGCTATTCCTCTTCGGTTTGGCCCTGGCCGCGAGAAGCAAGGCGGAAGCGATCACCTTCGGGGCTGTGTTTCTGCTGGGCGAGGCTGCCGCCAGGCCGCTCGGTCCGCTGCTGCCGGTGTCATTCACGGCACGGCAGATCGAAGCGGTCCTGGCGCTCAGCGTCGTTTATCTGGCAATCGAGATTCTGCTGCTGCCCGGCGGAGGATCGCGATGGTCGGTCGTCGCGGTGCTAGGGCTGTTGCACGGCGTGTCCCTCGCCGGGTTTCCAGCGAGCTATTTAATCGGAGCAATGCCCGTTCAAGCCGTGCTGCTCGCGGCGCTCGCGCTAGCCGCGCTCAAGATGCCGCGCGTCTGGCTCCGTCCCTCGGCGGGAGCGTTGATGATCGCCGCGCTGGCCTGGTTTGGTCTGCGCCTATGGCGCTCATGACTAATGGGACGGCTGCCGGCTCCGAACCTCGGCTTCGGTCAGAATGCGATCCATCTCGGCATCCTGGACCGGCCGGGTGAGAAGAAAATCATGATTCTCTTCCAAGCGTCTCGCCAGCTCCGGATCCCAGCCGTCGCTCACCAGCACGAAGGTCGCGGTGCGGCCGCGGAGCTCCTCGTAGAACTCCGTCCACGGCCGGCTGAACGGGCCCAGCGCCCAAAACACCGCGTCGAAACGCAGCCGTTGGACCAGCTCCGAAGCCTCCTGCGCCGCGGCCGGAATACCGCGATGCCCTCTCGCCGCCAATGCCGAAAGCAACCGGGTTTGCGCGGCTGGATCGGGATCCACCAGCATCACCGTAAGAGCGCGCGGCGGGTTGCGGCTTTCAGCCGGTGAAGGCGTCTCCCAGTCCTCTTGAACCAGCGGCAGCTCGACTTCAAATCTCGCCAGGCCGCCGCGTGAACGAAATCGGACGTCTCCTCCGTGACTCCGGATAATTCCTTGGCACACGGCCAGCCCCAGCGATGCGCCTTCAAGAACGCTCTCCGCGGAGAATGGGTCGGCCGCTTCTTCTTCGTCGGGCGTCGAATACCCGATTTCCAGCAGGATGCGGTTCGCGATTGAGCTGCTTTGAATCGAGAGCGTCTTCTGCGCGGTGCGCGCGGCGCGGCGTTCCGCGTGGACAATCAGGTTCAGCAGCGCCTGCTCGATCTGCCGCCGGAATCCCATCACCTGCGCCGGCTCCGTCGCCAAGCGCTGTTGCGCTTCGATTCCCAGCGATTTCCACTCCGGCTCACGGAAGCGAATCAATTCGGCCGCTAATTCGTGCACATCGAAGTTTGCGGCGGACGGAGAATCGTCGTCGTGAGCGAACGAAACCAGCCGCGCTACGATTTCGGACGCTCGTTGCGATTCGCCCGAAAGCTTGACCAGCTCCGCTTGCGACGGTGGCGACCCGGCATGCGCCGCAAGCGACGCCGCAAGATTGACGATGCTTTCGATGGGAGCCTTTAACTCCGTCGCGACGCCTGAAATGAGCTGCCCCGACGCCGCCAGCTTTTCGCTATGGAGCAGTTGTTCGCGGGTAGTCTGCCGCTCCTGAAAACGCAGCGCCGCCGCCGTTTGATTCGCAATGTGCTGGACATCGGCCTGTTCCTTCGGGGTGAAAAAGCCGGTCTGGCGCGCGTTGCCCAGCTCCAGAACTCCCGAGACCTCCTGCTGCGAGAGCAGCGGAACGAACATCGCGGAGCGCGGAAGGTTCATCTTCGCGCCGACCTTCACCAGCGGATTCCGTCTCACGTCCGGAATCTGCAGCGGCGTGCGATTGCGGAAGCAAATCACCGCCGCGCTTGCCAGACCCTCCGGCGGAGCATCGAGAGACGCGGCCATCGGTTCCGGTTCGGCGGGCGTTGGCAGGCGCTCCAGGCTGCGCGTCCGGCGCTGATACACGAACAGGTTCACGGACGTGGCTTGGGTGAGCGACGGCACGACCGCAGCCAGCTTTTCCGCGATCGCCTTGGGAGTGGGCGCGGCGAAAATCTCCTCAGCCAAAGCGTACAGCGTCCGTTGATGTTCCTGCTCCGCGCGCACGCGCCGGTCGCGGAGCCATCTCGCCAGCACGGTCAGCGCAACCGCAACGCACGCGGCGATCAAGACTCTCAACGCGGTCATTGCGTCTACGTTTCCGCCGAAGCTCATACGGGCCGCTGCGTCGCCAGCCAACGCTCCAATTCAGGATCGAGGAAATCCGGCCCCGCGAAATCGATGTTTGCCAGAGGTTCGGGATGGGTCAAAACTCCAGCTACTCGCATCCCCGCGGCGCGCGCGGCCGCGACCCCGACCGGGGAATCTTCGAACACGATGCAATTGCGCGGCGCGGTCTTAAGCCGCTCTGCCGCAGTCAGGTAAACGTCCGGCTCCGGTTTGGCCCGTTTCACCTGGCTCCCGTCGACGACCTCCTGAAACCAGCGCCTGAGCCCGGTGCCGTCGAGGACGAAGGAGACATTCGCGGGCTCCGCGTTGGTGGCGAGCCCGACGGGTATGCCTCGCGCCCGGCTCAAGAATCCGGCGACTCCAGGAACCATCGATTGCGAAAGGCGGCCGAACATCATGGCGCGAAACAGCCGCTCCTTCGCGGCGCCATGCTCGAATGCCGTTTCGCGCGTGACATCCGGCCCCAGAAACTCGCGGACAATTTCGTCATTCCTTCGTCCGTGCATACGGCTGGCTACATCGTCCTTGGAGATCCCCAACTGTTCCAAATAGCGCTGCCAAGCCAGCGTATGAACCGGCATGGAATCGACCAGAACCCCATCCAGATCGAAGATCAGCGCCAGGCCGCTTGCGAGCGGAAGGCCTGAAAAACCCATCTGTCGGTAGCATACCAGGAATGC
This sequence comes from Bryobacteraceae bacterium, assembly GCA_030037375.1. Lineage (GTDB taxonomy): Bacteria > Acidobacteriota > Terriglobia > Bryobacterales > Bryobacteraceae > Palsa-187. The sequence goes on from JASHRP010000294.1 coordinate 7,209, forward strand.
TTCGGCGTACCACCGGACGCGCCGAAAATGCTCCCGAAGTTAATGGATTTCCCGCACCCAAACTCGGTAGAATTACGGGGGATGAGGGCGAGTTCAGCGCGGAGGTACTACGTCTCCGGGCAGGTTCAGGGAGTGGGTTACCGCTATTTTGCGCAGAGAGCCGCCAGAGAGCTCGGCGTCCGCGGCTGGGCTCGCAATCTGGACGACGGCCGGGTCGAAGTGGTTGCCGTCGGAACCCTTCATCAGCTCAATGGCTTCGAGGGCGAGCTGCGCGTCGGCCCGCCGATGGCCGAGGTGCGGAGTCTCGAGGTCGAAGAAGCGGTAGAAGTGAAGGTCGAGGGGTTTCACATCCGCTGAAGCGGAACGGATACACCTCCCGCCGATGCGCCGCGCGCCGGGCTCGCGTAACCGCGCCCTACGCGTTCACTTTCACCACCACGAACGTCAGATCGTCGAACTGCGCGGCCGTGCCCATCCATTGCTTCAGCTCGTCGGCGACGCTCGAGGCCATTTCGCCCACATCCAGGTGGGCGTAGCGCCGCAGCAGATCCTTTACGCGCTCGTCACCGAACTCCTCCTCGTTTGGATTCAGCGCATCTGGAACTCCGTCAGTAAAAGCCATGAGCACGTCGCCCTTATACAGTTCGATAGCGGCCTCTTCGAAACTGCTCTTCGGAAAGAGTCCGATAACCGTTCCCCCCGCCGGCAGTTCTTCGATGCAATGGTCCGCTCCGCACCGCAGCAGGCACGGGGGATTGTGCCCCGCGTTCACATAGCGCAACCGGCTCATGCTCTGGTCGATCTCCGCGTAAAAAAAGGTCGCATAGGCATTCGCTCCGGTCGAGCGATGCAAATAGCGATTCATCTTCTCGGCCAGCTCCGCCAGCGAAGCATGTGTCTCCGTCGCGAGTATTCGCAGTGAAGCTTGCACTACGGACATGAGGAGCGCCGCCGCCACTCCCTTGCCGGCCACATCGGCCAGCGCCACGCCGATCCGCCCGCCGCCTAAATCGAGAAAATCGTAGTAATCCCCGCCCACGCTACGAGCCGGAATCGACATGCCCGCCAGTCTCACTCCCGTGGCCGCGGGCGGCGCGTCCGGAAACAGCCTCTTTTGGACCTCCGCGGCCAATTGGACATCGCGGCTCAATTTCTCCTGCTCGACGATGCGATCCGTCAATCGCGCGTTCTCGATCATCAGTGCGAGCTGCGCGGCACAGCTCTGCAGCGCACCTTTTTCGGCTTCGCCGTATTGATCGCGGCCAACTGGCGGACCGAGCAGCAGCACGCCGGTGATCGAACCCTTTGCCGGCAGCGGAACCGCTAACGCGGAGCCGATCTCGCGGAGGCCATCGATCTCCGGGAGGCACTCGGGTTTCTCCGCAGCCGCCCACCGGCCCCATGCATCCAGATCGCCAGCGGTGATTGGCAGTGCGTGAGAATAACCCTTCAACCGCCCGATCAGCATGTTCTTGGGCGGAATCACGAGCCTTTTCCCCTCGCTTCGATAACTGCCATCGTCGGTCCTTTGGAGCAGGAGGATCGACTCAGCGCCCACCGCCTCGCGCAACCCTTCCAGAGCCGTCTGCAGCGCCTCCGCAAATGACCCCGCGTGACTGCTTGCATCCACCACCTCCGCCATCAGCGCACCTTCGGAAACCGTTGCCCCTTCGTCCGGACCGGAAATCAGTTTGGAGACCTGCTTCGCCCAGACTCGCGCGCTGCTCCGCAGCGAACCGGCGTCGTCGCGAATCGCCACCATCGGAGACACCAGCGTGGCCTTCCAACCCGGGAACAAGCAAGCCAGAGCCGTCAACGCGCTCACCACGCCAGCCGAATAAAGGAACGGCATTGGATCGTCGATTCGAACCCCGTACACGCCAGACTTGAGCAAGATGGCCATTGCGGCGACCACCACCGCGCCCGCTGCAACGCCGTAACCCGCCATCTTCAGCCCATCTCCCAACACGAGCCCCAGCACATCCCGGCCCGCCGCGCCCAATGCCATGCGCGTTCCGATCTCGACCGTCCGGTGGCGTACCGAATACGCCACTACGCCGTAGACCCCCAGTGCTGCCATTAGCAGCGCGGCGAAGGCGAACACCGCTGTCAGTGACGATTGCACTCGCTCTGTGGTCAACGAGCCAGCCACCACACTAGGCATCGTTTCCACTCCGTAGAGCGGCTGCGTTGGGTTCACGCTCCGGACCGTGCGCCGAATCTCCGGCGCCAACGTCGATACCGGCACAGGCGACCTGACCAAGAATTGCATTGGGTTCATCAGCAGCACCGCCGCCGGCACGTACAACTGCGACTCAACTTCCTCGCCCAGCCCCCGATTAGTCACGCTTCCTGCAATGCCGATTACCTTCACGCGCGACCCGTCAGGATTTCCGATACGCGCAGTCGCGCCCAATGCGTCTCGTCCCGGCCAGAGCAGCCTGGCCGCGCTGGTGTCGATGATCACACCGAGCACATCGGCCTTGCCGTCATCGCCTTCGCTAAAGGCTCGTCCGCGCAGCAGAGGAATATGCATGGTGTCGAAATACCGTGGGCTGATCGCGATCAGGTTCAACGCATCGCCGCCGCGCGGGCGGCCTTCCACAAAAAGCCTCGTCTCAGAACAACACCCTTGCAGGGGCAAGTGGTCGACCACAGCGGCCGATCTCACGCCCGGTAAAGTCTCGATCGCCTGCAGCAACTGATTCCGGAGATTGTTTTGTTCCACCTGGGGCTTCGCGGAGATGCTCGGGGCGTCCAAGCTGAACGTCACCAAACCATCCGGGTCGAATCCTGGCGGCGTCTTGAGCAAACGGTTCAAGTGCCCCACCAGGAGCGCGCATCCAGACAGCAATGTGAACGCCATCGCGATCTCCGCCGCCACCAAGACACGTGACAATCGCCGGCTGCGGGCGGGGGCCGATCCGCGCGCCCCATCGCTCAGCGCCTCATTAGGCCGGATGCGCCAGGCCTGCCACAGGGGCGCGAGGCTGAAAAGCACGCAACAGACGATCGCGATGCCCAACGCAAATCCAACAGCCGAAGGATCGACCCCAATGCCGTCCGCGCGAGGAATGAAATCAACCGCCAGCAATAAGAAGAACCGCACCAAAACAGCCGCTACGCCAATCGCTCCCACCGTACCCGCAAGCGCCACCAGCAGCCCCTCTGCGAAATACTGAGTAGCCAGCTGCCAACCCGAGGCGCCCAGCGCCACGCGAAT
>JASHRP010000295.1 GCA_030037375.1 Bryobacteraceae bacterium
TCCATCGCGCACAACGCTGTACTGTGCGCTCATCGATCCGTGTCTCCCAGAACGAAGTCCATGCTGCCTAAAGCGGCGATGGAATCGGCGATCAGAATGCCTTTGAGCAGCGTCGGCAGCGCTTGCAGGTTTCCGAAGCTGGGCGTGCGCATGTGCACACGATAAGGATGCGAAGTGCCGTCACTCACAACGTAGTAGGCAATTTCGCCGCGCGGCGATTCGACGGCTTGGTAGACCTCGCCGGCTGGAATGCGGAATCCTTCCGTGACGATCTTGAAATGATAGATCAGCGCTTCCATCTGGGTCTTCATTTTTTCGCGATCGGGAAGAACCACGTGCGGAGCGTCGGCCGTGTACGGGCCGTCGGGCATTCCTTCCAGCGCCTGGGTGATGATCTTCGCGCTCTCCCTCATTTCCTGGAGGCGCACGCGATAACGGGCATAGACATCGTTCTCCGTCCGCGTGGCGACTTTAAAATCGAACTTTTCGTAGCTCGAATAGGGCTCGGTCTTGCGAACGTCCAGCGGAACGCCGGCGGCGCGGATCATCGGCCCGGTCACGCCTTGATCCAGCATGTCCTCGAGCGAAATGAATCCGACTCCTTGCGTGCGGATCTTCCAAATCGGGTTCGCGTCGAGCAGGTCTTCGTACTCGTCCACCTTGCTGGGGAATGCTCGGATGAACTTGCCCAGGACCTCTTTCCACCCACGAGGATGGTCCAGCGCGAGACCGCCGATGCGGATGTAGCTGGTCATCATGCGCTGGCCGGAGAACATTTCCAGGATGCGCAGGATGTCTTCGCGCTCACGGAAGCAATAGAAGAAGACGGTCATCGCGCCGATGTCCAACGCGTGCGTGCCGAGCCAAACCAAATGGCTGTTGAGGCGCGAAAGCTCCGTCATCATGACCCGGGTCCACTGCGCCTTCGGCGGAATCTCGAGTTGCAAAAGCTTCTCCACGGCCAGCGCGTAGACCAGATTGTTGGAGAGATTCGAAAGATAGTCGACGCGGTCGGTGAGCGTGACCACCTGCTGCCAAGTCTTCTGCTCGCACTCCTTTTCGATGCCGGTGTGAAGGAAGCCGATGTCGGGTTCGGCCTTGACGATGGTCTCGCCTTCAAGTTCGAGCACGATCCTCAACACCCCGTGGGTCGAAGGGTGCTGCGGCCCCATGTTGAGGGTCATTCGCCGAGCCGCGGCTGGAGAGGCGGGAGTTTCCTCCGTGGCTGGTATCGTCGCGACGTGCTCTTCGAACAGTGGCTTATTCATTGCCGTATCCGTATTTGTAACCGTGTACCGGATAATCCTTGCGCAGCGGGAAACCTTCCCAGTCGGTCGGCATCAGGATGCGAACCAAGTTGGGATGATTGCGGAACGTGATCCCGAACATATCGTAGACTTCGCGTTCGTACCAGTTCGCCCCGTACCAAACCGGGGTGACAGAGTCGATTTCGGGATTGGTCCCGCTCAGGCGGCACTTGATGCGCAGCCGCTTATTCAGCTCGATCGAATGAAGATGGTAGACGGCTTCAAAGCGCGGCTCCGCCGGGTGCCAATCGACGGCGGTGATTCCGCTCAGGCGAATGTATTTCTCGTCGTGCTTGAGATAACGGCAGAATTCGACGATGGCCGCCGGATCGGCGATGAGCGTGGTCTCGCCCAGCGCTTCTTTGGTTTCGAGTATCGCCGGATGGTTCACCGTGATTTTCCTTCCTGCTTCTTCGCCGGGGACCAATCGAGCGCCCCCTTCTTCCAAACATAGAAGAAACCGATCAGGATCAGCACCACGAAGATCGTCATCTCGAAAAAGCCGAACAGCTTCAGCTTGCGGTAGACCACCGCCCAGGGATACAGGAAGACCGCTTCAATGTCGAACAGGATGAAAATCATCCCGACCAGATAAAACTTGACGCTGAACCGCTCCGCGGCGGAGCCCACCGGGGCCATGCCGGATTCGTAAGGCGTATCCTTGAGCGGGCTGCGGGCGCGCTTGCCCAACGCGGTCGAAGCCGCGATGAGTCCGAAGGCGATCGCGCCGGCAATCAGCAACTGAACCAGGACAGGAAAGTAAAGTTCCGGGTATGTAGTGGGCATCTGGTCGGTGGCCGCGCGGCATATCTAGCGCGTTGCGCCGTTTCTGGTGTAACTATCGAATATAATGATCCGCGAATCGGCCTGTCAAACGGCTCCGTGAATACCGCATGAAAATCCCTGAAACAGAAACCATCGAAATTGTGCTGAACGGCGAGGCTCGGCGCGTCCCTCAGGGATTTCAACTGGACGGATTGCTCCGGTTCCTCGAAATCGACCCCGTGCGCGTCGCGGTGGAGCTGGATCGCGCCATCGTTCGCAAGCAGGATTGGAACGCGACCGCCGTGAAGGACGGAGCGCGGATCGAGGTGGTTTGGTTTGTCGGCGGCGGGCGCTAACGCCGCTGGTCCCCAGCGAACGAGACTGATCCTCGCGATTCTCGCCGTGCTCGCGGCGCTCGCATATGCGCCAACGCTCACGCAGCCGTTCATCGAAGATGACTACTCCAACATCATCCTTGCCCAGCATTACGGGCCGCTGTCGGGCTGGCCGGAGATGCTCGGCGATTCCGTCTTCCGCCCGAGAACAACCAGTTGGCTGGAGTTGTACGCGTTGAATCGATGGTTCGGCGTCCACGCCGCGCCGTACTACGCCGTGACGATTCTCCTGCACATCGCCGACACGTGGCTGGTCTATGCATTGGGCGCATGGCGGCCGCTCGGCTATCGTTTGACGGCCTGGGCCGCCGCGTTCTTCGCCGTGTATGAGCGTCACCAGGAAGCTGTGATGTGGATCTCGGGATCCGCCGAGCTGCTGCTGGTCTTCTTCGGGCTATTGAGCTTTCTTTGCTGGCTGCGATTCCTACAGCAAAACGGCGCGCTCTGGTACGCGGCTTCGCTCATTAGCTTCGGTCTCGCGCTGCTCTCCAAGGAGTCTGCCGTGATCTTCGCCGCGCTGCTTGCGTTGCCGCTTGTCTTCGATACTTCTCTCCGGCGCCAAGGCGCGCTGCTGATTCCTTTCGGCATGCTAGCCGCCCTTGCCGCCGCGTCGATCTTCGTTTCCCGCTCCCGCTCCTTTCGTTTCCAGGACGGCAGCTTCTCGCTTCACGCTCCGATGTGGCTGATCTGGCCGAGCAACTTCGCCGAGCTGTTCTGGATTTGGGGACTGATCGGTCTCATCGTAATCCTGGCGTGGAAACCATCGGGCTACCAAATTGTTCTTGCTATCGCCCTGACCTGGATCGGTCTCAGCTTGATCCCGTACAGCTTCCTCAGCTATTCAAGAATTATTCCCAGCCGGCAGACTTACCTGGCCAGCATCGGCGTCGCCTTTATCGCCGGTTTCGCTCTGCGCACTTTTTTCGACCGGTACTGGAGCTCGCGGAGGGCGCTAGTTGCCGCGGTCTGCGCGACGATCGCCGCACAGAATATCGGCTACCTGTGGACCAAGAAACGCGCGCAGTTCCTGGAACGCGCCGCGCCTGCTCAACATCTGATCGATGCGGCGCGAAGAACAGACCAGCCGATCTATGTTGCATGCTTCCCGCGCACGAGATTGCAAGCGGAATCCGCGGTCGAATTGATGGTTCCCGGCAAGACCGGAAGCGACCTCGTCTGGGACGCTCAAGAGGCGCAAAAGCGGGACGCGGTCAGGTTCTGCTACTCGCGTCCGTAACGCACGAAGGGTTTCGAAAATTCACCCTCAACACCCCTATTGACACCGTGCTCCAGTCGAGTACAATCGGTAAGTCGAGTTTAAATCCCATTAAAACGAAAATCAATCGACATGTTTAAAGCGCGCAAGACCCGCACCGAACCCCAGACTCCCGACCGGACCTTTTCTTCCAGCGAAGTAGCGCAGGTGGCCAGCGTGAGCCTCCGGCAGTTGCAGTGGTGGGATGAGCGCAAAGTCGTCTCGCCGCGGCACGAAGGACACCGCCGCGTTTATGGGCGCGGAGAAGTGATCGAGATCACCGTGATCGCGGAGCTTCGCCGTAAGGGATTCTCGCTCCAAAAAATCCGCCGCGTGCTGCGATTCCTCCAGCGCGAAATGGGAAAGCGGCTGGCGGAGTTGATGCAGCCCGGCTCAGAGCTTCATCTGGTCACGGACGGAAAATCGATCTTTCTCGAGGATCAGCATGAGCGCATCATCGACATCCTCAAGAGCGCCCGGCAGCCGATGTTCCTGGTGTGCGTCAGCGACCAGGCGCGGCGGCTCTCCGATACGGAGCGCAAGCCGGCGCGCATGGAACCCGGCATCGCTCCGGCCCAAGCTCGCAGAGCGCGGGTTGGGTAGCGCGTAAGCGTTAGTTTTCCGCGTTTCGCCACCTTTGGGGGCGACCTGAACTCGGGCCAATCCATTCCGTTGTCCGGCTGCTATACTGAAATCGCTGGAGGCTAACTTAACCGATGCCGTCTCGTCGCCGGTCCTATCTTCTCGTCCCTTTATTTGTCGTCTTCTGCGCGGTTACCGCCGGATTTTTTAGCGGTGTCGCCGTTTCCGCGGCGAACCCCGCCGATGACACCGCCAAAGAACAGAGCGTAAAGGCCTTCACCAGAGTTTTTGACGCTGTTGAGCAAAACTTCGCCGACCCGGTTCAGCCCGACCGCGCTATTTACGATGGCGCGATTCCCGGGATGCTGGACACGCTCGATCCGCACTCGCGGTTCCTCGATCCCAAAGAGTACGCCAAGATGCGCGAAGATCAGAGCGGCCGGTACGCCGGCATCGGCATGATGGTGGGCCAGAGCGGCTCCCTGCCGGGCGAGACCGAGCGCAACCGCACCATCGTGAAGTTCCCCTTCTCCGGCTCGCCGGCATTCAAGGCCGGTCTGCGGCCCGGCGACATGATCCTCCAGGTTAACGATAAGAAGACGGACGCGCTCTCGATGAGCGACGTCGCGGAATTACTCAAGGGGCCTCCGGGCACGGCGGTCCAGGTGGTTGTGAAGCGCGAGGGCGTAGACAAACAGCTCACCTTCAACCTGATCCGCGCCGAGATTCCACGCTCCAGCGTGCCTTACGCCATGATGCTGAAGAACGGGATCGCCTACATCACCATCACCCAGTTCAACGAGAACACCGGCCGGGACTTCGATGAGAAGCTCAAGAAGCTGGACGAGAAGAACCTGAAGGGCTTGGTCCTCGATCTCCGCGAAAACCCCGGCGGACTGCTCAATGAAGGCGTCGACGTGGCGGGCCACTTCCTTAAAAAGAACGACACGGTGGTGAGCCATCACGGCCGCATCCAGGGGTCGAACAAGGAGTATAAGACGCGGCTCGACGGCACCGGCAAGGATTACCCGGTGGTGGTGCTGGTGAACCGCAGAACGGCTTCAGCGGCGGAGATCGTCAGCGGTGCGCTGCAGGATCACGATCGCGCCTGGATTCTGGGCGAGCCCACGTTCGGCAAGGGATTGGTCCAGACCGTATTTCAGTTGGCCGATGACACCGGCCTGCTGCTGACGACGGCGCACTACTATACGCCCAGCGGACGGCTGATTCAGCGCGACTACTCTAACATCTCGTTCCTCGATTACTACACCCACTCCAATCTCGAGCAGCGCAACACGGCCGACGTCAAGATGACTGACGGCGGACGTACGGTTTACGGCGGCGGCGGAATCACTCCCGATGAGCGGTTCGCTTGCACGCCGATCGATACGTCGCTTCAATCGCCATATTGCTCGACCGCCGACAAGTGGAACAAGTTCCAGCGCGAGATCTACGGCAAGAACGGCTTTACCGGTTTCGCGGTCACATATTGGGGCCCGAAGACGGATGCCACGCTGCCCAAGGGCTGGGAGCCCGATGAGCGCCTGGTCGAGCAGTTCCACGACTATATCTTGAAGAACAAATTCGACTTCACGGAAGCGGATTTCACCGCCAATCACGCTTGGATCAAGCAGGAGCTGAAGCGGGAGCTGTACGTCACCGCGTTCAGCTATGAGGATTCGCAGCGCCTGGCGATCGAGCAGGACCCGGCCGTGCAGAAGGCGATGGACTCCATGCCGCACGCCAAGGAGCTTTTGGATCACGCCAAGAAGCTGCTGGTGGAGCGGATTTCGCAGCAGCCGGACGCGCAGGCCCAAGCCCAGGCTCGGGCCCAAGCCCGCTAGCAGAGTTTGCACGCACAAATCGCCGTTCTTGACGCAGGCGGTCAGTACTGCCACCTGATAGCCCGAAAAGTGCGCGACCTTCGTGTGTTCGCCGAAGTCGCCGCCAGCGAAACTCCGGCCTCTGAACTGAGCTCAGCGAAGGGCGTCATCATCTCCGGCGGGCCGTCGAGCGTCTACGACCGCGGCAGCCCGGCGATCGATCCGCGCGTGCTGGCTTCAGGCGCGCCCGTTCTCGGCATCTGCTACGGCCAGCAGTTGATGGCGCATCTTCTGGGAGGACGCGTCGAGAAGGGAGATCGCGGCGAGTACGGCTTCGCACAACTCGAGCTGTGCGCCGATGATTCGCTGTTCCGCGGCATCACCGGGCCCCTGCAGGTATGGATGAGCCATCGCGACCAGGTGGCCGCGCCCCCTCCGGATTTCCATGTTCTGGCCAGCACGGAGACGTGCCGCATCGCAGCGATGTCCGCGCCCGGCCGCAAGCTCTACGGCGTCCAGTTTCACCCCGAAGTGGTGCACACTCCCTCCGGCCGGGAGATCCTGGCGAACTTCGTCTTCGGCATCTGCGGATGCGTGCGCGATTGGAACCCCGCTGGGCAGAT
>JASHRP010000296.1 GCA_030037375.1 Bryobacteraceae bacterium
AACTCGCGCTGGTGACTTTCATATCCTCCATCGAAACCATGCGGCTTTCCTTATCCACTTCCGTGCGAGCGGAAATCGTGACGATGCCAAAAACCTCCTGGGACGATCCCGCCGCGGTGGCGCTGACAGCCACTCTGGCCTCGAGCCGGTTCTTCTTCCAACTATCGACTTGAGGTTGATAAAGCAGGATGTGAAAACCCTCGGCGTCGACGGCCTTGGGCCACTGGTCGACGGGGGGCGCGGGCGTTACTGAGGGTGCGGGTGTTTGACCCCAAACCGCGGGGAAAATCGCCAGCAATAAGAGAACTACGATAAGCGTCGCGCTGCGTGATCTCATGGGATTCTCCAAATCAAGAATACGATACGCACTTTGCGGGAATATGTCCCAAGCGGGTAATTCGCGGCTTCGCCGAAAGGCAGTGTAACGCCGCATGGCGATCCGCGTTAGCATGAGACAAACCAGGAGGATTTACATGCTTAAGCGAATCTCGTTCGTTTTTGCGGCGCTCGCAATTTCGGCCGCGCTGTCGGTTGCCGCCGACGATGTGGTTTCCGCGGTTCACGGAACCGTAACGAAGGTCGACTCCGGTGCGAAAACCGTCGCGATCAAGACTGCTGACGGCACGGTCCAGACCTTCCACTACACCGGAAAAGTGGCGGTGCACGGAACCCAAGGCGGCATAAAGGATGTCGGTGAGGGCTCCGAGGTAGTCGCGCATTACACGGTGAAGGGTGCGGACAAAACCGCCGTCGAATTCGACAAGCTGGGCAAGGACGGCTTGAAAGAGACCGACGGCACCATTTCAACAATCGACCGCGGAACCAAGACAATCGCGGTGAAAACCGCCGACGGCAGCGTGCAAACCTTCAAGCTGGCCGACCACGCGACCCAAGATGCCGGCAAGGACATCGCCAAGGGCGCTGAAAAATCAGCTAAAGTGTCCGTGTACTACACCGAAGACGCTGGCAAGAAGGTGGTGCACTTCTTCGAGACGCACTAACTGCGCCGGCATGCACCGCGGCTTTGAGCAGAACCCGTTACTTGGCCTGCTCCGCCGCGTAAGCCCTGTCGAAAAACAGCAGCCGCGGGACGTCGATCTGTGGCCCGAATTCGACCGTATCGCCCAGCACCATCGCCTTCCCGTCGTTGGTCTTCATGTTGTACACTTCCCACTTCGGAAGGCCCTTGCCGTTGGGATCGCCGGTGGCGATGAAGTTCGCCCAGTAGGAGGTCATGATGTCTGACAGCTTCTTGTCCTCGTCCGTCCAGGCCGCGCCGCGAGTATTTCCGTTCGCGTAACTGATCTCCGCCGTGTGCGTGGCGCCGCGAGCTCCGTTGCCCGGGGGCACGTGCGTGAAATAGTAAACGTACGCTTTGCGGCCCTTCTTGGTTTGCAGTTCCGCCCAGGTGCGCATGTGCCATCCGACCTCGTCACGAGACCGCGCCAGCCCGGAAGCCGAGGCTTCCGCATCGGTCGACGCCGGCCATAGCTTGAGGAAATCCGGCGCCAGACTGCCGTAGGTTTGCTCCGCGCGCATCTTCGCCTGCTCGGCAGTCACGTTGCCGCCGCCGAAGAACGTGCCTTCGTCGTGGTTCGAACCGACCAGAATATCGACATCGTTCTGCTTGCCCTTGGCGTAGATGATGGATTCATCTTCCGGAACCAGGTATCCGTCGACGATGACGCCGGCTTGCACGCCACGCAGATTCTGGCCAACTTCCGCGGTGGGTAATGCCCGCAGCTCGGCGATCGTGTGCGTTCCCGCCGCCTTCTTTCCAGCGGCTTCCGCTTCGGCAAGCGTCCGCTGCTTGGCGATGCTCAAGCCCATCCAAGCGCCGCTCTGCGCCATCGCGCGGATAAACAGGCCCTTGCCTTCGGGCGAGCCGACCATCGCGGAAACAGCGATCGCGCCGGCGGATTCGCCGTCGAGAGTAACTTTACGCGGATCTCCGCCAAAGGCCGCGATATTGTTATGCACCCACTTGAGCGCGGCGAGAAAATCCAGCATGCCGTAGTTGCCGGAAGTATGATGCGCCGATTCGGCGGTAAGATCCGGATGTGCGAAGAAGCCGAAGGTGCCCAAGCGGTAGTTGTACGTAACCACCACCACGCCCTTCTTGGCCAACTCCTCACCGTCGTACCAAGAATCGGAACCGGAGCCGCCCGTGAAGCCGCCGCCGTAAGTCCAAAGCATCACCGGCAGTCGCTCGCCAGCCGATTTGGCGGGCGTCCAGACATTGATGTACAGGCAATCTTCACTTGGTGGAGGATTGTTGCCTCGCGCGGCGGCCGGTGGTGGCGCGGCTTTCGCCTGATCCGGAGCACCTTTCGCGCCTCCTCCGCCCCGTCCGCCCCGGCCACGTCCGCCTCCGCCTCCAGCGCCGGCCGTGCAAACTGGTCCGAACTCCGTCGCCATGCGCACGCCGTCCCACTTGGCTGGCGGCTGGGGGTCCTTCCAACGCAGGTCGCCGACCGGCGGAGCCGCAAAGGGGATGCCTCTAAACACGTGGACGTTCGGGTCCTTGGCGGTGGTTCCTTGGACGGAGCCGCTGTCCGTTTTGACAGTGTCCGGCAGGGCCGCCAAGGCCACGCTTGCCGCAATGCATCCGAAGGCGAGAAGAGAGAATATTCGGTTCACAACAGCGCTCCTTAAATGGTTGGCTAT
>JASHRP010000297.1 GCA_030037375.1 Bryobacteraceae bacterium
TGCGGCGCGTTACCCGAGGCTCGCCGGCCGGAACAAGAACTCGATTTGTTGGTCGCGCTCGGACCTGTGTTGGTGACGACGCTAGGCTACGCCATGCCTGAGGTCGGGGAGACCTATGGGCGCGCGCTATCTTTATCGAGATCTCTCGGCGAGGAAACACATCTTCCGTTTGTCTTAAGCGGTTCGTGGGTTTTTCATGCCGTGCGGGGCGATCTGGAAACCTCGCGGGCCTTTGCGGAGCAGTTGCGTGATTTGGCGTTGCGGGAAGGCAGCGACGCCCTCGCCGCCGCGGGAGATTTTACGCTTGGCAGTAGCTTGTTTCATCTTGGACGCCTAGCCGAATCGCACGGGAGTATGGCGCGCACTCTGTCGCGATATGGCAACGTCGGGCACTCGGCGCTGGCGTTATTTGCCGGGCCGGATGTGGGCGTCTTCGGACAATCCTACCTGGCGCATTTGTGGTGGCATCTGGGACATCCCGATCTGGCTGCGGCGGCAAGCGCGGAAGCCATCAAGGCGGCCGAAAGAGTGGGGCATCCGTTCAGCGTGGCGATCGCGCTAGACTACGCTGCGTTGCTTGCAGCGTTCCGCGGCGACAGCATAAGCGCGCTGGCGCAATCGAGCAAAGCCATTTCGGTGTGCCGGCAGCACGACTTCGCCTACTACCTGTCCGTCGCGGAGATCGCCGCGGCTTGGGCGCTTGCCCTGGAGAGCGATCCGCCGGCCGGACTGAGACAGCTTCGCGCTGCATTGGAACGCTTCCGCGCGATCGGAGCGGAGCTTCGGCTTCCCTTCTACCATGGGCTGCTCGCCGAGGTCTGGGCACGGAACGGGAATCTAGCAGAGGCGCTGGCAAGCGTGTCGAGCGGTTTTGCGTACCAGAGTAAGAATGGGGAGATGTGGACCAGCGCGCACTTGCACCGGATTCAAGGCGACTTGTTGCGCCAAGCGGGGAATGAGCTGGGTGCACGTTCGAGCTACCGCAAATCGCTGGAGGCGGCAAAACTAACCGGAGCGGCGATCTTTGAGACCGTCGTCGCCGAACGCCTCAGAGCCACTCCATAGAACGCCTATAGAACGGGAGGCGTGGCAGAGTATTCCCATGCTCACCCCGGAGATCGTGAATCATTTTAGGCCGCAGATTCGAGGGCGCCTCATCGTCCCGCAAGACCCGGACTACGACCAAACTCGCTCTGTGTACAACGCCATGATCGACCGCAAGCCGGCGCTGATCGCCAAATGTGCCGACCCGGCGGATGTCATGACGGCGGTGCGTTTCGCGCGCGAGCAATCCTTACGCGTCTCGGTGCGCGGGGGTGGGCACAACGCGGGCGGTTTAGGCGTATGCGACGGCGGCTTGACTATCGATCTGTCGGAAATGAACTACGTGCATGTCGATCCCACTTCGCGAGTGGTACGCGCGGGCGGGGGAGCAACGTGGGCCGATGTGGACCACGCGACTCACGCGTTTGGGCTTGCGGTTCCCTCGGGAATCCTTTCGAGCACCGGCGTCGGCGGTTTGACCCTGGGGGGCGGGCTCGGCCACCTGACACGCAAATTCGGGCTCACGATCGATAACCTGATCTCGGCCGACCTCGTGCTCGCGGATGGTTCGTTTGTTGTTGCGAGCGCGGAGGAAAATTCAGATCTGTTCTGGGCCATCCGTGGCGGAGGCGGGAACTTCGGTATTGTCACGTCGTTCCAGTATCAAGCCCATCCGGTCAAGACGGTGTGCGCCGGACCGATGCTCTGGGAATTGGACCAGGCGCCGGACGTGATGAAGTGGTACCGCGAGTTCATCGTACAAGCGCCGGACGAAATCAACGGCTTCTTCGCATTCCTTACGGTGCCGCCCGGACCGCCGTTTCCCGAGGCGCTTCATTTCAAGCGTATGTGCGGGATTGTGTGGTGCTACAACGGCCCGATGGAACAGGCCGACCAGATTCTGAGCTCGGTGCGCTCCTACAAGCCCCCCGCATTCGAGTTTTTCGCGGCCATGCCATTTCCGGCATTACAGAGCATGTTCGATGGCCTGTATCCTAAGGGGCTCCAATGGTATTGGAAAGCCGACTTCTTTCGTGAGCTGAGCGACGCCGCAATTGCGAACCACGTGGAACACGCGGCGAAGCTTCCGACGCTTCATTCGACCATGCATCTGTATCCGGTGAACGGCGCAGCTCATCGCATAAAGGCCGAAGAAACCGCTTGGGCGTATCGCGATGCGGTCTGGAGCCAGGTCATTGTGGGCGTCGATCCTGATCCGTCGAACAGAGACAACATCGTCCAGTGGGCAAGAGAGTATTGGAATGCGCTGCACCCGTTTGGGCTGGGCGGCGGCTACGTCAATTTCATGATGGACGAAGGAGACGACGCCGTCCGGGCCACCTACCGCGGCAACTACCCGCGTCTGGCGGCCATAAAAGCGAAACACGACCCAGAGAACTTCTTCAACGTGAATCAAAATATCCGTCCGGCTGTCGGGTATGGAGCAAGCGGGGGAAAGCCATGACCACCAAAGTGAATTACGCGATTCTGAACTTCATTGGGACTATGGTTCTCTGTGCTCAGCCCGCAACGGTTCGAGGAAAACTGATCGATCCGGAGGGCGGTCCCGTGGGCGCGGCCCGTGTGCAGATGAAGAACACGTCGACGGGCGAAATTCTTGCCGCGACCAGTTCGGCCGGAGGCAGCTACACGCTTTCGCTGCCGGTCGGCGTGTACGATTTGGCCGTTCTTCCGATTGGCTGCTGCCGCTGGAGCAGAGTATCCGAAGCGGCTGTTTCCGTCTCGGCCGGGGAATCGCGAACTTGGGACATTCACGTTCCTTGGGGCTTGGGTTTGGGAACAATCGGCGACGACATATCGCAGTTCTACACGGAGCTGCGAGAGCGTTCGAAACCGCCTGCGGGAGAGGCTCCCCGCGGGACGGAGGGCCAGCCAGATCTTTCGGGCCTCTGGCTAAACGTGCCGGACGCGAGTGCGGCCCCTGCGCCCTTGCAGCCCTGGGCCTCGGAATTGGCTCGCAAGCGATCGGCGGATTCCGCGAAGGACTTCCCCGGCGGTTTTTGTCTCCCGCAGAGCCCGCTCACGATTGCAACCGGGCTATTCAAGCTGGTTCAGACCCCCTCGCTGATGGTGCAACTCAGCGAAGCCATCATAAGCTCCCGCCAGATTTTCTTGGATGGGCGCGCCCACCCGGCTGACCCTAACCTCACCTGGCAAGGGCACTCCATCGGCCATTGGGAGGGAGACACTTTGATCGTGGACACCGTGGGCTTCAACGACCATTCCTGGCTTTCCGTCACCGGATCCCCGCATACGGAGCAGATGCACACGATCGAGCGAATCCGGCGGCCGGATCTCGGACATTTGGAAATCGAGCTTACCGTTGAAGACCCGGGCGCTTTCACCAAACCGTGGGTCCGGACGATCAATGCCGTGCTGGCTCCGCAGGAGATCGAGATCATGGAGTACGTTTGCGAAAACAACCGCGACCCGGTACACATCGTCGGTAGATGAAATACCGTTTGCGGAATTGTCGCAAAATGTCCCGATTTTTTCGGAGGAGGGCCCAAGCTGATAGATTCAAGGGGGTCTTATAGTTAGCAGCTTCTTGGCTTAACTCTGTGTCCGCACCCCCTGACATCAAATGGACGAGCTTTAGGTCTCTCTTCGTCGTCTAACTGACTGGTGGATAAGCGTTTAGGCTTGAACGATTGGAGAATGCGCCGCAACTACCATTTGACAAAAACTAGGCCAAAGTTGGCAGGAAAGTGTACGATTTCGATCAGAAACT